>JACMOE010000557.1 GCA_014378185.1 Gemmatimonadaceae bacterium
CGAGTCGGGCGCCATACATCAATCCCCACGGGGCCGACTCCATCGGCACCGTGCGTGCGATGTACAACGGCGCGCTCTCGCCTGCGCTGGCCGTCACCACGTTCCGCAACATCGACCGGCTGTTTCCCACTCGGACCGTCGAGCACGGGCCCACACCGCATCCGCTACCGCTCGCGGAAGCGCCGCTTTCCGACGTACGATTTACGTGGAAGGCGGCGAGCTTCACGCTGGATGCATACATGGCGGCCAACCGCGTCAGCGGTCTGCTCGTACTCAAGAATGGGCGGGTCGCCCTCGAGCGCTACGCGTTCGGCAACGGTCCCCGCACGCGGTGGATGTCGATGTCGGTCGCCAAGTCGATCACATCGACCCTCATCGGTGCGGCCGTCAAGGACGGCGCCATTGGCAGCATCGACGACCCGGTGACACGATACGTCCCGCGTCTCGCCGGGAGCGCGTATGACGGCGTCACGGTACGCAATCTCCTGATGATGTCGTCTGGCGTTCGCTGGAACGAGACCTACACAGATCCAGCATCGGATCGCCGCCGCTTGCTCGAGGCACAGATCGCGCAGCAGCCCGGTGCTGCCATCGACCTCATGCGATCGCTCGCACGCGCTGCACCGCCCGGTACCGTGAACAACTACAGTACGGGTGAAACACAGATCGCCGGTGAAGTGGTGCGGGGCGCGGTGGGCAAGCCACTCGCGCAGTACCTCGGCGAAAAAATCTGGAAGCCGTATGGCATGGAGACGGACGCCACCTGGTGGCTCGATTCGCCGGATGGCCACGAGATCGGCGGCAGCGGGTTCAGCGCGACACTGCGCGATTACGGACGGTTCGGGCTCTTCTTCCTGAACGGTGGACTCGTGAACGGCGAGAGCATTCTTCCGGCGGGCTGGCTGCACGAGGCAGGATCGCCGAAGACGCTGGTTGGCGGCGCGCCGCTGCACTACGGCTACATGTGGTGGCCGATGACAGCCGCTCCCGGCACCGTGAACGACGGCGCCTTCAGTGCCGAGGGAATCTTCGGGCAGTATGTCTACATCAACCCGCGCGAAAGGGTTGTCATTGTCCAGTGGTCCGCCCAGACGACGCCGACAGGCGGAGACATCGTGAACCCCGAAGACTTTTTCGCCGCCGTGACCACGGCCCTTCACTGACCTGACCCGTGCCGCTGTGCGGCACTACCAACCGTTTCCCTCCCCACGATGACACGCATCCCTCGGTACGCACTTCACGTCGCACTCGCCGTTGCGGGCAGCAGCCTGCCCATCTCGGCACAGCGACCGACGCCCTCCAAGCAACACGCCACGCCCAGCCACCTCGTTGCGCGCGGCGACTCACTTCAGCTTCCGTCCCGCTGGGAAGCGCCCCCGGGCGATGCACTGTCGCACTACACCGCTGGGTTCGCGACGACACTGTGCGGCGCAGTGTTCCTCACCGGCCTCGATGCCGCTGACGCGGCCGCGAACGTGGGCTTCTTCACCGGACCACTCGAATACCGGTCGCAGGTCAAGGATACCGTGATTGATCGCGTCCACCAGGCGGTGCGGTTGACCCTTGCCAACGGTGTCACGCGAGTGGCAAAGCGATACGGCAGCCAGGGGTGCGTCGCACTTCCCCTCGGCGCGGACTCCGTGTTCTTCACGCCGTCCGTGGTCGCCGCGCATCTGCCACCCGCTGGCGCGACGCCATGGCCGATGGGCGACGTTCTCCCTGTCGCCGCATGGCCCAGGCATCTGGACTC
Organism: Gemmatimonadaceae bacterium; assembly: GCA_014378185.1. Lineage (GTDB taxonomy): Bacteria > Gemmatimonadota > Gemmatimonadetes > Gemmatimonadales > Gemmatimonadaceae > AG11. The sequence continues at coordinate 1,751 of JACMOE010000557.1, forward strand.
CGCCCTTGTGGCGCGCGCGGTGAACGAGGGATTCGGTCCGCCCGACGCCATGACGCTCGCCTTCCTTGTCACGTACAAGGGTCGTATCGTCGGCGAACGCTATGCACCAGGCATCGGCATTCACACCCCGCTCGAGAGTTGGTCAATGGGCAAGAGCGTCACGGGAACCCTCATCGGGCGGCTGATCCAGATGGGGACCTACACGCTTGACCAACCGGCGCCCATTCCGGAGTGGCAAAAGCCTGGCGATCCCCGCAAGGAGATCCGCATCAGGGACATCATGCGCATGTCGAGCGGGCTCCGCCTGCGCGCGCCGCAGGATCCCGATTATGATCCCGCACTCGGTTATCCGGACCACTTGTATCTGTACGCGGGAGCCGCGAACTCCTACCAGTGGGCCGCGACGCGCCCGCAGCAATGGAAGCCGGGGACGGTGGGCCGCTACCGCAACACCGACCCGGTGCTGGCGAGCTATCTCGTGCGGCTTGGCGCGGAGAAGCGGGGTGAGGACTACCATGCCTTTCCGACGCGCGCACTCTTCGACAAGCTCGGCATGCGCGATGCGATCATCTATACGGATCCCTATGGCAACTTCCTGGGCCAGGGCTACGAGGTGATCGCGGCGCGCGATTGGGCTCGCCTCGGCAACCTGTACCTGCAGGACGGCATGTGGAATGGGGAGCGTCTGCTCCCCAGGGGATACGTGCACTATGTGCGTACGCTTGCGCCCGCGTGGGTGGCGGACGGCCGGCCGGTTTATGGCGGCGGCTTCTTCTGGATCAATGGCGACGGCGCAGAGCCGATGCCTCGCGACGCCTTTGCGATGCTTGGCGCAGGAGGACAGAGCGCCTGGATCATTCCCTCACGTGATCTCGTCATCATTCGCATCGGCAAGTACCGGGGCGCCGATGCTGGCGAGGCCGCTCGACAGACGGCCACCGCCACCTTGATGCGCGCTGTGCAGCCATAGGCAGGCGCGAGGGCGATGGCTGTACGTGAGCAGGGCACGCTGTCTTGCAGCGTGCCCTGCGATCATGTGGGGAGTCTTCAGTGGATCACGGAATCGGGCGCGACACCATGGCTCGGTCCAGCAGCACGGCGGCACGCGTGACGAGGTCGGCCTCACGCATGAGTGCGGCGGCAATGCGCACGATCTCCACGTCCGCCAGCGTCCAGTCCTTCTGCTCGATCGCCTCCCGCACACCGGGCATCGTCTTCACGCCGTAGCCGGTGTAGAAGCCGGGCGCGTAAATCTGGTGGCGGTACCAGGGCCGACGCGGCAGGCCCTCGGCGCTGAGCAACTGCTGCTCGGCCTGGTAGAGGAGCTGGTCGAGTTGCTTTTGGCGGTCGGCGGGCAGGGCGGCGTTGGCTTTGCGGGCCTGGGCGTAGGCCTGGGCATTCTTTTCGAGCTTGGCCAGGGCGTTATCGAGAGGCGCGAAGTTGAGGTAGGGCACCGCCTCCTGAACTTTGGGCGGCAGCAGGGTCAGGGTGGGGTCGGCCACGGCTTCGTAGCGCTTCTCGGCCAGCAGCTTGGTTTGCCGCTCGGTGTCGGTACGCATGGTTTCGGCCAGCTGCTTCACTTCGGTCTGGTACTTGGCTACGGTGTTCGAGA
>JACMOE010000558.1 GCA_014378185.1 Gemmatimonadaceae bacterium
CTCGCAATTTCCGGAGGCAACGGGATGCTGGGCATGCGGCAGCAGACACCGAGCGGGCAGTACAACGTCTATGCGCCGAACAACGTGGGGACGCCGCTGGTAGTGAACCTGGTGAGCACTGGAACCAGGGTGGCCACCGTGCCCGCGACGGTGACGATTCCGGCGGGCTCGAGTTTCGCATACTTCACCATCACGGCGCAGGACACCGTTGGCACGATCCAGATCCAGGCCTCCGCGAACGGCTATACTGCCACGTCCGTGAACATGCAGGTGACACCGCCGAAGTTCGTCATGAGCCTCAACACGCCGCGCAACACCACGGCGGCACCATCCGGGTTCTACGTGGCTGCAGCGGATGCAAACGGCAACTACCATCCCGCTTCGGAGAACGTGACCGTCACGCTCACGTCGTCTGCGCCTGGGGTAGCCACGCTCGACTCGGTCACGGTCACCATTCCGAGTGGGCAGACGTACAGCAACCTCGTACACTGGGTGCCCGGCGCCGTCGGAACGGCCCTAATCACGGCGAGCGATACGCGAGCCGTGTACTACCAGTATGCGTCTGCGAACTCCAACGTCACCGTGCAGACTCCCTCGGCGACCCTCTCGTTCAGCGGACTCAATCTCGGCGTGGGGCAGTACACCGACCAGTACGTTGCCCTGTCTGACTATCGCATCGCGAGCGCATTGACCGTTCCACTTACGCACGCCGCGGTGCCACGCGCCTCGACGCCATCCAGCGTGACAATCCTGGTCAATTCGTACTACGAGTGGTTCCGCGTGACGGGAACAGTGATCGGTGCCGACACCATCACCGCATCTCCTGCCGGCCACAATCCCGCGACGGGAACGGTCAACGTGGGTCTTGGCCGATTGGATAACATCGGCAGTTGGCCGGCATCACTGGCAGTCGGCGACTCCGTGCTCGTGACCATGTACGCACGCGATCCCGGGCTCTCTCCCCGGTTTCTCACGGCAGCAACGACCTTCACGCTCTCCTCGAACGCGAACATCCAGTTCGTGAGCGGGGGAGCCGCGATCACTACGGTGGTGATTCCGCAGGATCAGCAGTTCGTGCAGTTCTACGTGAAGGCACTGAGTTCGGGCGCCGGAAGTGCGAGCATCACCAACGCCAACTACACTACCTACACGAACTCCGTGAGCGTGTTCGTCCCATGAGAATCTCGATGTTGAACAGGGCGTTCGGCGTAACTGCGTCACTGGCGTGCTTTCTGGTTGCGCGTCCGGCGTCGTCAGCCGCGCAGATCGTGTCCCCACCCCGTGCGCAACTTCCACCCGCACCGCGCCAAGACACGGTGGCTGCGCCCAAGCCACTGCTCATAACGACACCTCCGCCGAGCAGCGTACGGCCTACTGGAATCCGGGCATCCGTTCGCCTCGCCGACGCGCCAGCTCCTCTCGCGATGGCGTCGCCGAGTCCCGCGCCCAATTTCGCGCGTCAGGCGGCGCCGACGGTGATCGCCGGACCTCCGGCGCCAACGCCGCTCGTACGGCCGGTGCCGTCGCCCATTGTGGCGTCGGCTGTTACTCCGGCCCAGCGCATCGCGAGTGCGGACGCGGCACCGCCCGCTGGCGCGACGATGCGGTGCAAGGATGGAACGTTCCTGACCGGCGCGGCATCCGAGCAGCGCTGTGCGGGGAATGGTGGCCTGAGCGTCACGTTCCAGGCGGCGCGGCCCACACCGCAGCCGCCGGCGCGCCGGCCGTAGCCATTCGAGGCACGCCGCGAGTATATTGCCTGCGTCGGCAGCGACCGGCGTTGCGGGCGTAATTCAGTTGGTAGAATGCCAGCTTCCCAAGCTGGACGTCGCCGGTTCGAGTCCGGTCGCCCGCTCCTCGTAAGCTGTTACAGGTATTGACTTAGCTCGATGTTACGTTCTCGAAACTTCGTGCTCATGCGCGAAGCGCGCGAAGCCACGGGCGGGTGACGTTCCGCCACGACGCCGCTTCGCCGCCGTCCGATCCGTCAGCGCGGCTGCAGTACCGCGGCCACCTCCGGCGTGAGGAGGAACGGCCGGAGCCGTGGGTCCACGCGCGCGTAGGGGAGCCAGCCGTCGTGCCGCTCCCGTGCCTCCCACAGCCGCGCGACCGCAGGCTCGTGCTCGCCGAGCGCGAGGTGGATCAACGCACGCTCATATGGCGACACGTAGCGGTGCGTGGCCAACGCGTCCAGCTCCCGCAGCATGGCGCGCGCCCGCACCGCCTCGC
>JACMOE010000559.1 GCA_014378185.1 Gemmatimonadaceae bacterium
GAGAGCGCATACTGCCGTACGAGGAAGATGCCGAAGATGCTGGCGAGCCCCGGGACGATGACACCGCCGTAGTTGTTCACGAGACCGAGTGATTTTACGAGCAGGAAGAGGGGCAGCATGGCCACCTGTACCGGAATGGCGAGTCCCGCGGCGAGCACGCGGAACGTCCTGTCGCGCCCGCGAAAGCGCAGCTTGGCAAACGCATAGCCCGCCGACGCATTGATGGCGAGCGCCGCGACCGTCGTGATGCTCGCGATGAGAGCACTGTTCAACGCGTAGCGGCCCAGGGCCAGGCGACCAAACAGGTCGCGGTAGTGGTCCAGCGTGGGATGGTGCGGAACCAGGGCCGGTGGAAAGCTCGACGCTTCGCCCGCGGCCATGAACGATGCGCTCAGCATCCACAGCAGCGGCACCAGCGACAGTGTGCCGAACACGATCAGCGTGGCGTGGAGCGCCACGCCACTCGTGCGCCGGCGCTGGCTCTCTGTGCGACTCATGTGCCCGCGCGCGGCGAGAGGCGGCGCTGGATGATGGTGAAGAGCACGATGATCGCGAACAACAGGAACGCAATCGCCGCCGCCACGCCAAGCCGCCACCAGCGAAAGCCTTCCTCGTACATGTAGAGGACGAGACTCGTGGTGGCGCGCAGCGGACCACCCGCCGTCATCACGTACGGTTCGGTGAACAGCTGGAGGTAGCCGATCATCGTCACGATGACGACGAAGAACAGCGTCGGCGCCAGCATGGGAATGGTGATGTGCCGGAAGCGCTGGAAGGGCGAGGCACCGTCGAGTGCCGCGGCCTCGTGCAGCTCGCGCGGGATGTTCTGGAGCCCCGCGATGCAGATGAGCATGTTGTAGCCGAAATTCTTCCACGTAGCCATCAGGATGATGGCGGGCATGGCCCAGTGCGGATCGCCGAGCCAGTCTATCGGGTGGATGCCGATGTGGCCAAGCAGGTAGTTCAACAACCCATAGCGCGGGTGATACAGGTACCGCCATACAATGGCGACAGCCACCAGCGTCGTGACGAACGGTGCAAAGAACACCGCGCGTGCCGCCGCCTTCCATCGCAGCGCGCGCGCATTCACCAGCAGCGCTGCACCGAGTGACGCGGCCACGGTGAGCGGCCCGCCCACGAGCGCGAAATAGAGCGTGTTGCGCAGCGCCTGCCAGAACAGGGGCTCGTGCAGCACGCGCACGTAATTCCGCATGCCCACCCATCGTGCCGCGTGCGGATCAGCGAGCGCGTAGAGATCGAAGTCGGTGAAGCTGAGCCCCACTGCCGCGATGACCGGGCCCAGGAAGAAGACGATGATGAGCAGGAGCGCTGGCGCCACGAACCACCAGCCCGGTGCGATACGCCGTCCGCGCGTCACCGGCTCGGCCGTGGTGCTCACGGCTTCGGCTTGGCGGAAGCCGTAAGCGCCTTCTGCGACATCATCCAGCGCCGCTTCTCGAGCACCGCATCCACTTCCCTGTCGAGCGACGCGAGCGCCTCGTCCACCGTCTGCCGGCCGCGCGCGGCCCGCTCGCCGGCCTGCGCGACCAACTGAACGATCAACTCCGATTCCGGAACGGCGGGCGTCGGCACCACTCGGCCCAACTGCGTGCGGAACGCAGCGAGGTAGGGGTCGTTTGCAAGTGCGGGCGTTGTCCAGGCAGACCGGCGTGCAGGCAGGTCACCCGTCTTTTCATAGAAGCGCGCCTGGCGTGATGGGTCGCTCAGGAACGTGACGAATCGCCATGCGAGCGGCTTCATCGTGGACTTCCGCATGATCACGATGCTCGAGCCTCCTGCGAGCGACACACCGGCGCTGTCGGGGCCGGGAAGGGGTGCCGTCATCCACGCGTTCTGGAGGTTGGCAGGCAGTCGTTTCCTGAACTCACCCACGTTCCACGGGCCTGTGATGTACATGCCCACCCGCCCCGCCGCGAACTCCTGGTACACGTTGCTGATCTGCGTGTTGGCGAGCGACGGCGCAAGGCTGTCGCGGAACAGGCTCACGTAGAAGTCGAAGCCCTTCCGGA
>JACMOE010000560.1 GCA_014378185.1 Gemmatimonadaceae bacterium
CGCTGACGGGCTGGCATCGTGATTATTTCCCAGGGCCCGGGTCGGGACGAACGCTGGCGGAGTGCGCTGCGCAGCGCGGTGACGGAGAGACTGGGTCTCAAGGCCACCGCGCTCTTGTTGGCGATACTCCTCTGGGTCATCGTCAGTGCACGCCAACCCACGCAGGGGTACGTACGGGTGAAGGTGGTTCCGGCACTGGACAGCTCCCTGGTGCTCCTCGATCCGCCCTCGGCACTCGAGGCGCTGGTGGCGGGGCGAGCCGTGGATATCGTGAAGCTCTATGCGGAGCCGCCCAGCGTGCATCGACGCATCGATGGCGACGTGCCGGACACGCTCGTGCTTGACGTGACGCCCGCGGATGTGCGGCTGCCGGCGGAGTTCGCGAACGACGTCCGCATCCTTGACGTGCAACCGCGCAGCGTGACGCTCCGGTTCGGGTCGCGCGCCACTCGTCGCGTGCCCGTCATGAGCGCCGACCGCATTCTCGTGAAGGACAGCCTGTCCACGAGCGCTGCCCGCCACGTGGACTTCGACCCGGCAACGGTGCTGATTACCGGTCCGCGCCGCGCAGTGCGCCGCATCGCGACGGTGCATCCGTTCTCGCTCTCCATTGCGCGCGGCGACACTATTCGACACGTGGCGGATCTCGACACCACCGGCCTGGGCGTTCGTGTGGTGCCGAGCCAGGTGAAGGTGCAATTGCGCCGGGTGCCGCGCTGATGACTCGTATGCTCGGCATCGAGACGTCGTGCGACGAGACGTCCGCATCCGTCCTGAATGGCGCGGGCGATGAGGTGACGATGGAGTCGCTCGTCATCCTGTCGCAGGACGTGCATCGTATCTTCGGCGGCGTGGTGCCGGAGATTGCGTCGCGACAGCATCTCACCGCCATCGTACCGGTGGTGACGCGTGCGATTGCCGACGCCGGGTTGACGCTGGACGACATCGATGCCGTGGCCGTCACGCACGCGCCGGGCCTCGTGGGCGCCCTGCTGGTGGGCGTCAGCTTTGCGAAGGCGCTCGCCTTTGGACGCGGCATTCCCTGTGTCGGCGTGCACCACATGGAAGGCCATCTCTTCGCGACGGCGCTCGAGCATCGCGATGCCGTTCCCCCGTTCACCGCGTTGCTGGTGTCGGGTGGACATACGCTCCTCATGGACGTCGAGGCCTGGGGTCGGTACCGGATGCTAGGCCGCACGCGCGATGATGCCGCGGGGGAAGCGTTCGACAAGGTGGCAAAGCTGATCGGGCTGCCGTACCCTGGCGGGCCGCACGTGGAGCGGCTTGCGGCCACCGGTGATCCGTCGCGATTCCGGTTTGCGCGCCCCATGCTCAAGCGCAACCAGTTGCCTGGCGATGGCGACTACTACGACGTCTCGTTCAGCGGTCTCAAGACTGCGGTGTTGCATGCCGTGCGCGCTGGAACGGAAGACGACCGGCCTGACATTGCGCGAGGGTTTCACGACGCGCTGGTGGAAACGCGTGTGGAGAAAACCGCGCGTGCGGTCGAGCAGTTCGGTCGCGAGCGGGTGGTGCTGGGCGGAGGCGTAGCCGGCAACCGGACGCTCGCCACCGCCATGCAGGCGCGCATGAACCGGCTCGGCGCCACGGTGTATGCTCCAAGTGCGCGCCTGGCGACCGACAATGCGGCAATGATTGCGCGCGCCGGTCTCTTTCACTTCGAGCGGGGCGAGCGCGCGCCGCTCGACCTCAATGCCTTTGCGTCCCTCACCATTCCCGGTCTCGTGCACGCATGATGCTGCTTCCACATCCCATCGTTCACCACCCCTTCGCATACGCATGGGGTCCGGTCGGCTTCACCGGATTCGGCATCGCGGTGTTGCTCGCGTTTCTCGTTGGGCAAGTGGTTGCCCAGCGAGAGTTGGCCAGACGCGGCATCGATCCCGAACCGGTGAACGACATGGTGTTTGCCGCCGTCATCGGTGGACTGCTGGGGGCCAAGCTCTATTACGTGGTGGTGCTCGGCCACTGGGATGCCATGTTCGAGCGGGGCGGATTCGTGTACTGGGGCGGCCTGTTGGGCGGGACGCTGGCCGTCATGGCGGTGGTGGTGAAGAAGCGGTTCGGGTTGTGGCGGATGTTGGACGTGGGCGGGATGGCGTGCGCCGCGGCGTACGCTGTGGGACGCACGGGATGCTGGGCGGTGGGCGACGACTATGGCCGGCCGTGGACGGGTTTCCTTGCCGTTGCGTTTCCAGCGGGAGCACCGCCATCAACGGCCGGCACGATGGCGCAGGAGTTCGGAATCACGATACCGGCCGGCGTGGGTCCATCGGCCGTGCTCTCCGTATATCCCACGCAGCTGTACGAGGTGGTGCTGGGGTTCATCATGTTCGTCGTGCTGTGGCGCATGCGTGACCACAAGCATGCTGAAGGGTGGTTGTTCGGCGTGTACATGGTTCTCGCGGGGCTCGAGCGGTTCGCCATCGAGTTCCTGCGCGCCAAGGATGATCGGCTGCTGCTCGGACTCACGTATGCGCAGGGGATCGCGCTGGTGTTCGCGGCCGCTGGCGTCGTGGTGATGATGCTTCGCTCGCGCGTTGCGGCTGGGCGGCCGGGCATTTACCCGGCTGCGGTGTCGTCCTGAGCGACGCGAAGGCCGACAACGCTACTTGATGCGCCCGTACTTGCGCATCGCAGCCAGCATGCGATCCACCGGCATGGCGTAGACGCGAAGGTCGTTCGCCCCGGTAGTCGTTTCCGCAGCGAGCAGCGCGTTGGTGATGGCGGCCTCGGTCGCCTGCGCTGTGGCCTGGAACAGCGGCGAAATGCGGTCGTTGGTCAACATCCGTAGCGACGTCATGGAGTCGGAGGACCACGTTCCCGGGTTCGCGGTGGAGAACGCGATGAAGATGTCGCCGGAACCGTTGCCGCCGAAGCCGCCCTGGCGCCCGATGCCCAGTGACACGCGGGTGGCGAGACGCTTGAGTTGATGCGGCAGCAGCGGTGCGTCGGTCGCCACCACGACGATGATCGATCCCTGCTCGGCCGATTCACGGAGAGGGTCAGATGCTGGCGGGGCATCGCAGCGTTGCCGAGCAGGCAGTGGACGTGTACGACCCGGAGGCGGCAGCGGGTGCGCAGTACTACGCCGCCGGCAAACGCACCGTCAACACGTATAGCGCGTTCGGCGAGCTGGTGCAGATCGCACGTTTAAAGAACGCAAGCGCGGACAGCGCGACTGCTGCGTCCAACGAGCTGCGTTATTACGACAACGGCGGCAGGCTCTGCGCGAGCGTTGACGCTGCGAACTACTTGACCGCGTACAGCTATGACGGTCTGTGCAATTTGACGCAGACCAGC
>JACMOE010000561.1 GCA_014378185.1 Gemmatimonadaceae bacterium
AGGTGGAGCGGCGCGGAGTCGTTGGTGACGAGGACCCCCGCACGGCCGATGAGTTCAGCCGAAGCGAGCAGCGACAACTGCCCGGTGGCGTCGATGGCGGACGGCGCTGCGGACACGATGGCATGCGCGAGCGCCGCGTCGTCCGAGCCGCCCACGATCACGATACGCACGTCCAACTGGAGCAATGCGGCCAGTTCGGCAAAGCCGGGCCAGCGCTTTGTTGCCCACACGCTGCCGGGGGCAAGGGCGACGAGGCGTTCTCCCGCCGTGACGCCGTGGCGCGCGAACAGCGCGTCCACCGCATGTCGCTCGGCATCACCCGGATAGAGCAATGGGCGAAGCTCATCCGCCATGGCGGGCCGCCCATTCGGACGCGCGAGCCGCAGCAGGCGCGCCGCGTGATGCAGGTCGTCGCGAAAGGTGACGCGTCGCGAGTAGAGCCAGCGACCGGATGACGTGTCGAACCCCACGCGGCTCGGCACGCCGGCCGCGAGTGCGAGCGCCGCGCTGCGAAACGAGCCCTGCGCGAGAAATGCCACGTCATACGGCGTTTTTCGCAACCGCTTCGCGAGCGCCACGAACCCCGGCAACCCGCGGTCCACCCCGCGCTTGTCGTACACGATCACGCTGCGTACCGCCGGATTGTTTGCGAGCAGCGCCGCAGAGGCGGCAGTGGTGACCACGTCCACGTCACCGCGCCGCGCCAGTTGCGCGAGCAACGGCGTGGTGAGCACGGTATCGCCCAGGAAGGACGTCTGGATGACGAGCGAGGAGGCCATGACGACTGCCAGCCGCTAGTCGACCTGCAGGACCGCGAGAAATGCTTCCTGCGGGATTTCCACGGAGCCCACCTGCTTCATGCGCTTCTTGCCCTCTTTCTGCTTTTCCAGGAGCTTGCGCTTCCGGCTGATGTCGCCGCCGTAGCACTTGGCCAGCACGTCCTTGCGCACGGCCTTCACGGTCTGGCGTGCAATGACCTTGGTGCCGATGGCCGCCTGGATGATGACCTCGAACAGCTGGCGCGGAATCAGCTCCTTCAGCTTGTCGGCGTTCTTGCGGCCCCAGTCGTACGCCTTGTCGGTGTGGCAGATGACGCTGAACGCATCGATGGCGTCGCCGTTGATCAGCATGTCCAGGCGCACGAGGTCGCTGGCGCGATACTCCAGCATTTCGTAATCGAGCGACGCATAGCCACGAGAGATCGACTTCAGGCGGTCGAAGAAATCCAGGATGATCTCGCCGAGTGGAAATTCCCAGTCGAATTCGACGCGCTGCTGGTCCAGGTACGTCATGTTCTTGTAGACACCGCGACGTTCCGTGCCGAGCGTCATGATCGGTCCGATGTAGTCGGCAGGCGCCATGATGCGCGCCTTCACGTACGGCTCCTCGATGCGGTCGATCACGGCGCTGTTCGGCATGAGCGCGGGATTCTCCACCAGCTCCATCACGCCGTCGGTCTTGTAGACCTTGTACTCCACGCTCGGCACCGTCTGCACGAGGTCGAGGTCGAACTCGCGCGTGAGGCGCTCCTGCACGATCTCCATGTGCAGCAAGCCGAGGAATCCGCAGCGGAAGCCGAAGCCGAGTGCCGTGGACGTCTCGGGCTGGTAGTTGAGCGAGGCGTCGTTGAGCTTGAGCTTCTCGAGCGCATCGCGCAGCGTCTCGTACTGCTGCGTGTCGGTGGGATACATGCCCGCGAACACGAACGACCGCACTTCCTGATATCCGGGCAACGCCTCGGTCGCGCGATTGTTGGCGTCGAAGATGGTGTCGCCGGCCCGCGTCTCGCTCACCGAGCGCACGCTTGCGACAACGTAGCCCACCTCGCCCGGTCCAAGGGACTCGGTCTGCACCTGGCGCAGCTGGTTGTAGCCGACTTCGTCCACTTCGTACACCGACTCCGACGCACCGAACGTGATCTTCGTGCCCTTGCGGAGTACGCCGTCCACCACGCGCACGCTGGGGATGGCGCCGCGGTACTTGTCGTAATAGGAGTCGTAGATCAACGCGCGGAGCGGCGCCTTGTCGTCGCCGACCGGTGCGGGCACATCCGCGACGACCGCTTCCAGCAGCTCGTGGATGCCGATGCCCGCCATCGCGCTCACGCGGAGGATGGAGTCCGGATCGCAGCCGAGCAGGTCGGAGACTTCCTGCGCACGGCGGTCGGGCTCGGCGCCCGGCAGGTCGATCTTGTTGAGGATGGGGATGATCTCG
>JACMOE010000562.1 GCA_014378185.1 Gemmatimonadaceae bacterium
CCGAGTGACTTGTACATCAGGCACTCACCTTGTCGAGGCGAAAGGCCCAGCGCACCCACGCGAGGCCGCGTATCTCGTCGCGCACGTTCTCGCCGGGTTCGTCGTCTGTCTCGATGACCATGAAGGCGTCGCCGCCACGTGCTTTTCGCATGAGGCGGGGCGTGGCGATGTTGGTGGACGCGTCGGCGAGGAGGGTGGCGATGCGGGCGACCGAGCCCTTTACGTCTTCTGCGATGAGGACGATCGTGTGGCTGTTGCCGGTGACCTCCACCGGGTAGCCGTCCACGTCCGTCACCAGTACGCGGCCGGCGCCGAGTGACGAGCCGGTCATGGTGGCCTTGCGGTCGCCACGCTCGAGGGTAATGCGCACGGTGTTGGGATGCGCCTCGTCGGAGATGGTGGTCTTCTCGAAGCGGTAGTCCAGGCCTTCGTGCTCGGCGATTTCGAGCGCGGTGCGGATGCGTTCGTCGTCGGGACGGAAGCCCATGAGTCCACCCACGATGGCCTTGTCGGTGCCGTGCCCTTCGCCGGTGCGCGCAAAGGAGCCGTGCAGTTCGGCGCGCGCGCGGTCGGGGGTGCCGCCCACGAGGCCGCGCGCGAGCAAGCCGAGGCGGCAGGCGCCCGCGGTGTGTGATGACGAGGGGCCGACCATGACCGGCCCGATGATGTCGAGAAGGGAGACCATGCGGGAAGTTATACGCGGACCTCCGGTGCAGGGCATGGCTCGGCGGGCGGCGAGACCGCTTGCGTTCGGTAGCCTGAACCTGTCATTTAGCGAGATGTCGCCCGAGAATGATGCCAGGCAGGACGCCGCGCGCACGCCGCTTGTACCGGCAATCGCGCTTCCGCACGAGATCGGCGGTTATCGCATCATCCGGCTGCTCGGCGAAGGTGGCATGGGCGTGGTGTACCTGGCGGAGCAGCAGGAGCCGGTGCATCGGGAAGTGGCGCTGAAGGTGTTGCGGGCGGGCGCAAGTACGGAGGAAATCATCGCGCGCTTCGAGACGGAGCGGCAGGTGCTCGCGCTGATGGAGCATCCGAACATCACACGCGTCTACGATGCGGGCGCGACCGAGTCGGGGCTGCCGTACTTCGCCATGGAGCGGGTGGTTGGCTTTCCCATCACCGAGTACGCGACCACGCGCAGGCTCACGCCGCGCGACCGCGTACGTCTGGTGGTGCAGGTGTGCCGCGCCGTACAGCACGCGCACCAGAAAGGCATCATCCACCGCGACATCAAGCCATCGAACGTGATGGTGATGGAGACCGATGAGGAACCCGTGGTGAAGATCATCGACTTCGGCATCGCGAAGGCGACGGCGCCCGCGTCGGGCAGCGCGAAACTGACCCGGACGGGCATGGTGATCGGCACACCGGCGTACATGAGTCCCGAGCAGTTCATGGGCGACGGGAAGGATGTCGATACGCGATCCGACGTGTATGCCATCGGCGTGCTGCTCTATGAGCTGATCGCTGGCATCCTGCCACACGGCGAGGCAGCGGAAGCGGGCTTCCGTGCGCTGCTCGACAGGCATGCGTCGGGGGAGGTACCAGCTCCGAGTACGCAGTATGCGGCGCTGGAGTTGTCGAAGCGCGAGACCCTGGCCCAGCAGCGGCAAACGGATCCCGACGCGCTGCATCGGATGATGGTGGGCGATCTCGATTGCGTGATTCTCAAGTCGCTCGATGGTGAGCGCGACCGGCGGTACCAGTCAGCGAATGCCTTCGCCGAGGACCTGGAGCACTATCTCGCGTTCGAGCCTGTCAGTGCACGGCCGACGAGCGCCACGTATCGGGCGCGCAAGTTTGTGCGACGCCATCGGACAGGCGTGGCGTTCGCGGGCACGCTGTTCGTGGTCCTCCTGGCCGTTGCGGTCGGCGGGGTGGTGCAGGCCCGACGGCTTTCCGTCGCGAACGCCCGGGCGATCGCACGACAGGCGCAAGCAGAAGAGCTGATCGACTTCATGCTGGGAGATCTGCGCAAGCGATTGGAACCAGTAGGCAAGTTGGACTTGCTGGATGCGGTGGGCACCAAGGCGCTGGCCTACTTTGCGGCCGTGCCGGAATCGGAATTGAGCCGTGACGAGCAGTTCCGGCGCGCGACGGCCGTTCAGGAGCTTGGCAGCGTGCGGCTCGCCCAAGGGAAATTGCCGGACGCCTCCCGTCTCTTCCAACAGTCCATCGCATTGATGGCACCTGTCGCCGCGAGCGCGCCAGACAATCCGGCGTGGCAGCTGGGGTTGGCGCACAACCACTACTACGCGGGCTCGGCCGATTGGGCAGCGCGCAACGTGGACGCGGCACTTCCGCACTTCACGCGGTTCGTGGAGATCAGCAGTCGGCTGCTGGCGCGCTATCCGGACAGCCTCTCGTATCGTGCCGAAGTCGCGTACGCCATGAACAACATCGGGTTCGCGAAGGAGAGCAAGGGTGACGCGCGGTCCGCACTGGCCTCGTATGAAGGAGCGCTCGCCATCCTGACGGCGATCGTGCCTCGTGATACCCTGAAAACAGAGTGGATCGTCGCGATGGGGGCGTTGCACAATGCCTCGGGCGTGGCCCGCCGCAAGCTCGGTGACCTGGCTGGTGCGCTCAGGCAGCACCAGGAGGAGCTGGCAATCAAGGAGCGGTTGTCGGCGCGAGATACGGCCAATTACGAGTGGCATCGACATATAGGAATCGCACGCAGTTTCCTCAGCGACATCCGGCTCTGGACCGGGGACGCGGTCGGCGCAATCGCCGAGGCGCGGGCGGGGCGGGCGATGTATCGCGACCTTGTGGCGCACGATGGCACGAATGCCGGATGGAAAACTGGATGGGCGGGCAGCGGGCGACGACTTGGTCAGGCGTTGCTGGAGCACGACGGCGTCGTCGCGGCTGCCGCTGTGCTGGATTCAACGCAAGCCGTGCTCGGCAGCCTGGGGGGGGCTACCGCAGCCAATCCTGTCATCGTTCGCGAATTCGTCGGGACGTCCACGGCACGGGGTCGGGCGCTCGTGCGCCTGGGCCGCGAAAGTGAAGGACTCGCCGCGTTGGAACAGGCCATCACGGCAGGGGAGGGCGCACTCGCCAGGAAGCCGACAGATCTCGAGACCCGGAAGCTGACCGCTGACGCGTTCCTCGCTCGCGGCGATGCCTTCGACCATCCGGGTGCGATAGTCGGCAGTGCCACCTCATGGGCTCGAGCGCTGGTGCTCGTTGATTCCGTGGCGCGCACAACAAGGGAAACGGATTTCCTGGCGCTCCAGGCCGGAGCGATGCTCCGACTCCGCAGTGGTGCGGAAGCAAGGCCGGTGGTCTCGGAGCTCCAGTCGCGCGGCTATCGTCGTCCCAGCTTCGTTTCCCTGCTGCGCGCGAACGGAATGGCACCGTAGTCTGCTGCATCCTTCGCGCCGGCCTCGGCGCGGTGGCAACTCACCAACCAGGAGGATTCGGATGCCGGTCAGCGTAGGATATCAGAACGGAGCATGGAGCATCTCTCCCACGCAGACAGTCATGCACGGGCAGGGTGCCATCGTCTTTCAGCGCGCGCAGGGCCAGAGCTGGAGCTTCGTCAGCATCAACGGTGTGCCCTCGGGTTCGCCACCGACGGGATGGAATCAGGTGGTTGCGGGGAACGGTGGCATTCTCACGTTGCAGGATCCGCATTCGTCGATCGCAAATTACCCCTACACCATCACCATCAACGACGGGGGAGTCGAGCGCGTCAGTCCCGCGGGCGGGGTGACGGCCACCGACCCACCGATCATCATGAACGAGGTTTGAACGACCAGGAGGCACGCTGCCTGTTCGAGGCGCGTGCCTCCCGGTTCCCGTTCAGATTCAGCCCGCCTTTCGCTGTCGCGCCGGCTTCTTCAGCATCCCCTTGAGGTAGTGTCCCGTGTGCGACGCCTCCACGCGCGCTACATCCTCCGGCGTACCCGCGGCAACGATCATCCCGCCGCGCGTGCCGCCCTCCGGGCCGAGATCGATGATCCAGTCCGCCGTCTTGATGACGTCGAGGTTGTGCTCGATCACAAGCACGGTGTTGCCGCGATCCACCAGGCGATGCAGCACCGTGAGCAGCACCC
>JACMOE010000563.1 GCA_014378185.1 Gemmatimonadaceae bacterium
TCAACGTTGAATTCTACCGCCCGAACAGCCGGCCAAGTACCCCGCTGTCCGCCGTTCGCCCGCCAATGGCGGCGCCGAGTGCGCTCGCAAATTCGGGGGCGGTGGAATAGCGGTCGTCCGGCGCACGCTGCATCGCCTTCCCCAGCACCTTCTCCACCGCCTCCGGAAAATCGAGCTCGGGTTTCGCCTCGCGCAGCGGCACCGGCTCGCTGCGCAGCCGCGCGATCATCATCTCCTGCTGCGTGCGGCCAGTGAACGGCAGCTTGCCCGAGAGCATCTCGTACGTCATCAACGCCAGCGAATACACATCCGTGCGCGGATCGAGCGGCTTGCCGCGCAACTGCTCCGGACTCATGAATTCCGGCGTGCCAAGGATGATGCCGGTGGCCGTGAGCTTCTGGAGCTCGGCGTCTGCGCGACGCTCCTTCGCGAGCCCGAAGTCCATCACCACCGCGCGCTCGGAGCCGTCCGTCGCCTTGCAGATCATGATGTTCTCGGGCTTGAGGTCGCGATGCACGATCTTCAGCTCGTGCGCCACGTGCAGGCCCGCGGCGATCTCCGCCACGAACTTGCCCACCTCCGCCAGCGGCAGCGTGCCACGCCTGTTGTTGCGGTCGCTCAGGATCTCGCCTTCCACGTAGGGCATCACCACATACACAAGCCCATCCTGCGTCTCGCCCAT
The DNA here is from genome assembly GCA_014378185.1 of Gemmatimonadaceae bacterium. GTDB lineage: Bacteria > Gemmatimonadota > Gemmatimonadetes > Gemmatimonadales > Gemmatimonadaceae > AG11. The sequence goes on from JACMOE010000563.1 coordinate 683, forward strand.
CCGGATGATGTGACAGACGTTCGGATGCGCCAGCCGCATGCCCAGGCTCGCCTCGCGCTTCAGGCGTTGCATCGCGTTCTGATCGTTCGACAGCGCCTGCGAGAGCACCTTGATGGCGTATCGCTCCTTCGTGGCGGTGTCGGTGGCCAGGTAGACGAACGACATTCCGCCTTCGCCCACCTTGCGCACGATGTGATAGCGCCCGTCGAGCACCTGGTCCACGAGGTTCATCGGGCTCGCCGACGGCGGAGGCTCCGCGCGTCCGGCCGCAGTGCCCCGCGCCGCCGCCGGTGCTGCAGGCCGGGGCGGCGTCGCTCCATCGGCACCCGCTTGCGCGGCCGCCGTCGGGATCAGCCTGGACCCATCCTTCGTGCAGAAGCGGGCGTCGTCGGAATACTGGGTGCCGCAGGCAGGGCAGCGATTCATGTCGGATCGTCAGAGAAAAGTGGCACGAGACCGTCCCATTCGATGTTGCCACCGCTCAGCACCGCGACGGTCCTTCCCGACGGTGCAACGATGCCCTCCATCAACGCCGCGAGCGTGATCGCTCCGCTCGGCTCCGTCACCAGCTTCATCCGGTTCAACAGCATCCGCATGGCGCGTGGCAGCGCCGCGTCGTCCACCTGCACCACGTCGTCCACGTAGGCCTGATGATGCGCGAAGGTCAGTCCACCGACCTCCACGGCCAGCAGCCCGTCGGCGAGACCGCTCGCCGGTGGAATGCGCACCGGATGGCCGGCCGCACGCGCCTGCGACAACTTGGGGGCATTCGCCGGCTCGACGCCAATCACCTTCGCATTGGGTGCGCGCAGCTTGATGGCGGTGGAGAGGCCGGCACTCAGCCCTCCGCCTCCTACAGGCACCAGCACCGTGCCCACGTCGGCGAGGTCGTCGACGATCTCCAGCCCAGCGGTGCCCTGCCCGGCAATGATCCACGCGTGATCGTACGGCGGCACCATGGTGAACCCTTCCGCCTTCACCAGCTCCTCCGCACGCTCGTAGCGATCCTGCGTCGTGGTGCCCGCGAGCTCGATGCGCGCCCCGAGCCGCTCTGCCCCGCCACGCTTGGCCGACGTCACCGTCGTGGGCATCACCACCACCGCCTTGCACCCGAACAACCTGGCCGCGAGCGCCACCGCCTGCGCATGGTTGCCCGACGACGGCGCAATCACGCCCCTCGCCCGCTCGGCCGGCGTGAGCTGCGCGAGAAAGTTGTACGCGCCGCGGAACTTGAATGCCCCGCCTCGCTGGAGCATTTCCGGCTTGATCCAGATCTCCACGCCGAGTTGCTCGGACAACGCGTCCATCGGGAGGAGCGGCGTGCGCACCGCGACCGGCGCGATGCGAGCGGCGGCGGCTGTGAGGTCGGAGAGGGTAATCAGCGTGGTCACGTGCGAGGGGTTCAGGCGAAGATGCGATTGCGGCCGCCGCTCTTCGCCTTGTAGAGCGAGCGATCCGCTTCCTGGAGGAGCAATTCAGGCGACACGGGATCCGTGCCCCGCGCGAGTGCGACCCCCAGCGAAATGGTGATGGGACCAGGGCTGTGCGGCGCAGCAAAATCGAACTCGTCCACCCGGCGGCGCAAGCGCTCCGCGAAGGTGAGCGCACCCTGCCACCCCGTGTCCGGCAGCACGATCACGAATTCGTCTCCGCCCAGCCGGGCAACCACGTCGGTGTCGCGCGCGGTGTCGTGCATGATGCGGGCGAGCTCCTTCAGCACCACGTCGCCGAAGGGATGCCCATGCGTGTCGTTGATCTGCTTGAAGTGATCAAGGTCGATGGCCATCACGGCCATGGTCGCACCGCGGCGCTTGGCCTGGCGCCACTCGGTGCGGAGCCGTGTCTCGAGCGCACGCCGATTGAGGCACCCGGTGAGCGGGTCCGTCCCGATCTGCTCGGCCAGCCGCGAACGCATGGCTTCGAAGCTGCGCGCCAGCAGGCTGAGATCATCGGGCCGCGTGTCCACGCCGAGCGCGAAGGATGGGGTAAGGTCGCCCTCCTCGACGAGCTTGCAGAAGAGCCGAAGGCGGCTCATGCGGGCGCGGAAATTTCCGTAGGCCGTGATGAGCACGGCGCACACCAGCCCGAATACGCCAAGGCTGTAGACGACGTGTGGTATCGTGGGGTCGGGCAGTATGTGGGAGTTCGGCGCCACGCGTGTCGTCCACACGTAGGCGAGAGCGGCGAGGAGCGCGGCATAGGTGCCCAGCCGTCGGCCGA
>JACMOE010000564.1 GCA_014378185.1 Gemmatimonadaceae bacterium
ATGACGGAGACAACTGGCGCGGTGGAGCTGGTCGAACGGCTGCGCGACACGATTGCCGCCATGCCGGCGATGGTCGCCGATGGCAGCGCATCGCGTGTTGCAGTCCGTGCCGGTGTCGCGACGGTGGGTGGCTCCGAACTGGAGCTCCGCGACGGGACTGACCTGCTGCTGCGCGCATCCACGGCGCTGCGTTTTGCGCAATCATCCAGAACCACCGGCATCCGGACGTACGACGATGTGCCCGCGACGTTCGTCTGACCCCCCAAACACCCGGACTACGACGCCTTGCCGCCCGAGATGCGTGGCTTCTTGCGCGTCATCGGCGCAATGACCTCATCGTCGTCACCACCGGCATTTGCCGAGTTGTAGCCTTCCAGGTAGTGGTAATACTGGAAGATGCCCTGGCTTTCGATGCCGTTCAACACCGCACCCAGCGGGCGAATGGGAAGGCGATCCATCGTCTCGAGCTTGGCCACCGCCATCTTGCGGTCGGTCACGCCGACGCGCAGCACCATCAGCAGGCCGCCCGTGAGCGTGGACAGGGCGTAGGCATCGGTGCCGGCACCAAGCGGCGGGCTGTCCACGATGACCACGTCGAAGCGTGCTCGAAGCTCGTCGAGCAGCGACTCCATTGCGGCGGTCGTGACCATCTCGGGTGCCTGACGATGACGAGCGCCGCACGGCACCAGCGAGAGGCGCTCGTAAGCTGTTGCGTACACCGTCTCGTCAAACGTGTTGGTACCTTGCAGATATTCCACGAGTCCCGGCTTCTGCGGTACGCCGAAGGCCTGCTGGATCGCGCCGCGACGCGTGTCGCCGTCGACCAGCACCGTGCGGAAGCCAGCTTCCGCAAACGACAGCGCGAGGTTCGATGCGACGAACGACTTGCCTTCGGCAGGACCGGTGCTGGTCACGGTGAACGACACAGGTTCGCCGGCCGTGAACTGATGACGGAGTGACAGGCGAAGCGTGCGGAAACTCTCCACGAGCTGCGCCTGCTCCTCCACCGACGGACGACCGGGATGCACGAGGGGAATTGCACCGATGATGTCGAGGCGCAGGTCGTTTGAAACCTGTTCCGGGTAGCGCACGCGCTTGTCGAGCAGGTCCAGCATGATTGCCAGCGCAACGCCGAGCAGCAGTCCGACGGCCAGGCCGGCCGGAATGATCTGCAGCGCCGTGTTGGACGTCGGGCGGAATGGTGCGACGGCCGAATCCTGCACGAACACCTCGTTGCGGGCCGAGCTTTCCTTGAGCCGCTGAGTCTCCAAATTGGACGAGAGGTATTCCACGATCTTCTGCTCGCGGTCCACCGATGAGCGAAGTTCTTCCTCGCGAATCGTGCGCGCCGGGATGCCGCGAATTTCGCCGGCCTGCACGGCGATGCGGCGATTGAAGTCCTCTTCCTTCACCCGGAGCGAGGCAGCCGCCTGCCGGATGAGCCCCGGGATGACGGAATTCTCGAGGTTCACGATCTGTCCCTTGATCTTGATGATCTCGGGCGCCTCGTCAGTCAGAATGGCGCTCTTGGCGCGCTCGAGCTGCCGTGCGGCATTCAGTTCGCCAAGCACGCCGCGCAGAGCTTCGCCATTGGGGCCCTGCACGGTGGTCAGCGCGGTCGCGACGCTCGGGTCGACGCGCGACAGGCGTCCGGGCAGCAGGAGCGACTCGAGCACCTCGCGATCGTTGCGCAAATTTTGCGACTCGAGGCGGAAGCGGGTGAACTGCTCCAGCACCGGATTCTGCGTCGACGCGACGCCAGGCGAAAGCACGGTCTGCTCCGACGGCTTCGTGATGACGTCCACGCGGAATCGTTCCAGCGATTGACGCGCGCCCTTGAGGCGACCTTCCGCGTCGGCGAAGGCCTGCTTGGCGGCGTTCGCGTTCTGGGTGGTGCCGCCATTCTTGATGATGCCGAGGTAGTTCACGAAGAGCGTCATCCACTCGTTCAGCGCCAATTCGGTACGCGCTGCGTCCTCGCCACGGAGCTGGACGTTCATGACGTCCGTGTTCGGCGGCGCGTCGGCACGAAGCTTCTTCTGCAGGTTGTTCGACGCTTCGCGCGGCGTGATCAGGCCGAATTCCACCGACGACTTGGCGGGGAGGATCTCGCGCGTGGGGCGCCAGCGCATGCCCGACTCGCGGCCGATGGAGTCGCCGATGATCCCGGTTTCCACCTCGCGCGAGTCGCCATTGCGCGTGCGGCGCAGCCGGTACTTCTCCTTCTTGCTGTCGATCGTGAGTTCGTACGTGCCAGGAATGAATTGCGACGCGATGGAGAATTCACGGAAGTAAACGGAATCCGCGTCACGCTTCGGGTCGAGGTACAGACGGAGTTTCCGGGCGACGGAGTCCGTGATGGAGTAGGCGCGGAAGACCTGCAAATACGACTCGTTCGAGCGCTGACGCGAGTTCCCGATGATCTCGGCGCTCGGATCGCGGAGGGCGATCTTGCCCTGGAC
>JACMOE010000565.1 GCA_014378185.1 Gemmatimonadaceae bacterium
AGGCCCGCCGCCAACAGCGCCGTGCGACGATGGATGCGCTGCGGGATGGTCTTCAGCCCCTCGGGGCCGTGCCACACCGCATACATGCTCGCGATCACGGCCAGGAGTACCTGTGCCGTGCACACGTTCGACGTGGCCTTCTCGCGCCGCATGTGCTGTTCGCGCGTCTGGAGCGCCATGCGCAGCGCCGGTCGGCCGGTCGCGTCGCGGCTCACGCCGATGATGCGGCCCGGAAGCGTGCGCTTGAACTCGTCCCTGGTGGCGAAGAATGCGGCATGCGGCCCGCCGTATCCGAGCGGCACGCCGAACCGCTGGGTGTTGCCCACGCAGACGTCGGCCCCCCATTCTCCCGGCGGCGCGAGCAGCACGAGGCTCATGAGGTCGGCCGCCACCACCACGAGCGCACCGGCCACGTGGGCCTTCGCGCAGGTGTCGCGATAATCGAGAACGATTCCTTCCGTCGTGGGATACTGCAACAGCACGCCGAACACGTCGGCACCAATCGCCATCGCGCCGGCGTCGCCAACCGCAATGCCGATCCCGCGCGCGCGTGCACGTGTCTTCACCACCTCGATGGTCTGCGGATGGCAGCCAGCGTCGATGAAGAAGGTGTTCTTCGCGTCGCTCCCCTTTGCCTGGTACGCCATGAACATCGCCTCGGCCGCCGCGGTGCCCTCGTCGAGCAGGGACGCGTTGGCGATCTCGAGGCCGGTCAGGTCGATCACCATCGTCTGGTAGTTCAGCAGCGCCTCGAGGCGACCCTGGGCGAGCTCGGCCTGGTACGGCGTGTAGGCCGTGTACCAGCCCGGGTTCTCCAGGATGTTGCGCTGGATCACGGGGGGCGTGAGCGTGTCGTGGTAACCATAGCCCAGATAGGAGCGGAAGATCCTGTTCTTCACCGCGATGACGCGCAACGCGGCGAGCGCTTCGTGCTCGCTCCGGCCTTCATGGATGGCGAGCGGTTTCCTGAAGCGGATCGACTCGGGAATCGTCGCATCGATGAGGTCATCGAGGGTCGCGTAGCCGAGGGTGCCGAGCATGTCCGCGATATCGGACGTGCTGGGTCCGACATGCCGTGGAACGAACGAGTCGGCGGCCGTCAGCGGCACCGATCGGATGGACGTCGTCATGGGAACCTCAGACGCGTGGGTACGCGTCGGTCGTGTCATCGGTTGTGTGAAGCATCGTCCCCAAAGTTATGTTCGGGGTCAAGCGCGTGGCGCTCCTCAAAAATAGCTGACTGACTCATGCGCTGGCGCCTGCTGCAGACTCCGCCCCTCGATGGACCCGCAAACATGGCCCTGGACCACGCGCTCATGGCTCGTGCGCGACAGGGCGGAGAGGCCGTACTGCGCGTCTACGAGTGGTCGGCGCCGGTCCTGTCGCTCGGGCGCAACCAGCGGGCCCGGGGCATCTACATCGACGAGGAACTCATTCGTCGCGGCATCGCGGCAGTACGCCGACCCACAGGCGGGCGGGCGTTGCTGCACCATCGGGAAATCACCTACAGCCTCACCGCGCCCGCGAATGCGGGAGAATCCCTCGGCGTGATGTACCGGCGCATGAACGATCTTCTGCTCCAGGCGCTGTCGGCGCTCGGCGTGCAGGGCGGCCTGGCGAGGCCTGCGTCACGCTCTCGGCCCCCGACAGCAATGCCCTGCTTTGCCGAGCCGTCCGGAGGTGAAATCGTCGTGGATGGGCGAAAGCTCGTTGGCAGTGCCCAGTGGCGCGACGCTGGTGCGCTCCTGCAGCACGGCTCCATCCTGGTGGAGAACGATCAAGGGTTGCTCCCACAGCTCATGCGCGAGCCGGCCACCATGCCACCTCGGCCAGCTACACTGCGGGAGATTCTGGGCCGAGCGCCGCAAGCGAGCGAAATGGTGAACGCGCTCCTGAATGCCGTGCGCCGCGCGGCGGATCCTGGCGCGACGTCCATGGGAAGTGACGAATGTGCCGCACTGGACACCTCGCCTTTCCTGGCGATCTATCGAGATCCGCAGTGGACGTGGCGCCGGTGACGTCGGTTGCGCGCGGCAGTCATCATTGACCGAACGGTGTCGGACCTTATCGTTCACGCTTCCTCCTTCCCCTGCCGACGCTCATGCTCCGCTTTCCCCGGCTTTCCGCTCGACGCACCCGCTCCGCCACCCTGTGCATCTTCGCGACACTTGCGTTCAGTGGGTGCAAGGGACTGGAGGACACGAAGAGCGCCGGTCCGGCCGACGTTGGCGGGACGCTCGTCATTTCAACGCCATCGGACGCGGGAACGCTCCTGCCGCCGCTGATCGCGGTCATCACGGACCGTCAGGTCACCGACCTGCTGTACGATCGACTGGCCGATATCGGTGACGATCTCAACTCCGTGGGCGACAAGGGTTTCAAGCCGCAATTGGCCGAGCGGTGGGAATGGGCGGCGGATTCGCTGTCGATCGTGTTCCATATCAATCCGCGTGCGCGGTGGCATGACGGCGTGCCGGTGCGCGCGAGCGACGTGCGGTTCAGCGTGAACCTCATCAAGGATCGCGCGCTGGCGTCTCCTGCTCTTCCACTCGTCACCAACATCGACTCCGTGTCGGTGCGCGATTCCGTGACGGCGGTTGCGTGGTTCAAGAAGCGCACGCCTGCTCAGTTCTACGATCTCGTCTATCAGGTGTCCATCGTGCCGGAGCACGTGCTCGGGAACACGCCCGCCGTACAACTGCGGGAGGCGGAGGTCGGCCGTCGCGGAATCGGCTCGGGACGATTTCGACTCGCTGCGTGGCAGCCGGGAACAAAGATCGAGTTGATCGCCGACACCGCGAACTATCGCGGGCGTGCAAAACTGGACCGCGTGATCTTCTCCATCGCGCCGGATTTCACGGCCGCGCTCACGCGATTCTTCGCCGGCGATGCGGACATTTTCGAGCAACTGAAGGCGGAGCATTTTGCGCGCTTCGCCAACGATACTGTCCGGCGCATGCAGCGTTATCCGACGCTGGCGTACACGACGCTGACGATGAACATGAAGGATCCCAAGTCGCCGGCCCAGGCGCACCCGATCTTCGGTGATCGCGCGGTTCGCCGCGCGCTGACGATGGCGGTGGACCGGAAGGCAATGCTGCGCAACGCCTTCGATACGGCGGGCGTGCCACTGTTCGGTCCTTTCCCGCGCGGGGTTTCCGTCGCCGATACTACCCTGCCGCAGATTGCCTACGACACCACGAAGGCCAAGGCGCTACTCGATTCCGCCGGCTGGACAGTAGGTCCCGATGGCGTGCGGATAAAGAATGGCCGTCGGCTCGAGTTCACCATCACTCTTCCGAACTCCAGCGCGCTGCGAAAGCAGTACGCCGTCCTGCTCCAGGAGGCCTTCCGGAAAATTGGCGTGTCGGCCACGCCGGATGTGTCGGACATCGCCACGTTCATGTCGAAACTCGCCGGCCGCGCCTTCGACATGCAGATCAACAACTATGTCACGGACCCTGATGTTTGGGGCTTCAAGCAGAGCTGGTCCACGGCGGGCATCGGAAAGGATGGCAGCAATTCTGGCTCCTATTCCAATCCGTTGGTGGACGCCATGCTCGACAGCGCGACTACCACGTTCGACCCCGCTCGCACGCGCGCGTACGCGCGACGGGCATTCGAGACGCTCATCGAGGATGCGCCCGGCATCTGGCTGTACGAAACGGCCGCCGTGATGGGACTGGACAAGCGCATTCACCCAGCGGGAATGCGTGCGGACGGGTACTGGTCACATCTCGCCGACTGGTGGATTCCCGCCAGCCAGCGGAGCGCGCGCGACAAGATCGGTCTCCGGCCCACGCCGTAGCCCGTGCGGCGGTATCTCGCTGCGCGACTGCTCCAGGCGCTCGGCGTCGTGATTTTCGTGACGACGTTCGCCTTCGTGATGATTCACCTGGCGCCCGGCGATCCCATCGCTGCGGCGCTCGCGCGTCCGAACATCACCGATGCCATGCGCCAGGAATGGCGCACGGCCTATGGCCTCGATCGTCCGGTGGGTGAGCAGTACGTGCGGTGGGTCGCGAACACCGCGCGCGGCAATCTCGGCTTTTCGTTCTCGCACCGTCGACCCGTGCGCGACGTCTTCGCCGATGCCCTGCCCAATACACTGCTGCTCTCCGGACTCGGCCTCGTATTGAGCTTTGCCATCGGCATCGTCGTCGGGGTCGTACAGGCGGAGCGGCCCGGCAGCGGGCGCGACCGCTGGCTCGGCCGCGTGCTGCTCGTGCTCTACTCCGTGCCCGACTTCTGGCTCGCGCTCGTGATCCTCATGGTCTTCGCGTACAGGCTGCCCCTCTTTCCCCCTGGCGGCATGACGGACGCGGTCATGTACGAGTACCTCTCGCCAGGCGGCAAGCTGCTCGATCGCGCGAGGCATCTGGTGCTCCCCGTGATGACGCTCGCCATCCTCACGGCTGCTGGTGTCGCCAGGTTCCAGCGCGGGGCATTGTTGGCTGTGTTGCCGAGTGACTGGATGCGGACGGCGCTCGCCAAGGGGTTGAGCTGGCGCGCTGCAGTCGCGCGTCACGCCTTTCGCAACGCGCTCCTGCCGGTGATCACGTTGTTCGGGTTGGCGGTGCCCGCCTTTGCCACGGGTGCAATCTTCGTGGAAAAGGTGTTCTCGTGGCCCGGTATGGGCCTTGTGGTCGTCAATGCGATCGCCGCGCGGGACTATCCGCTGGTCACGGCTGGCGTGATGCTGCTGAGCGTCCTGGTGGCCGCGTGTGCATTGCTCGCGGACCTGGCGGTTGCTGCCGCGGACCCGCGCATCCGGTTGGGCTGACGTGGGCGCTGCCTCGATCGGTCATCGCAGCGATTCCAGCGTCCGCGGACGTCTCGTCAGCGACGGGCGGGTTCGACTGGCGCTCGGAGTGCTCGGATGCGTTGCGCTCGTCGCCATCTTCGCGCCCATGCTTGCACCCTACGACCCGCGGCTTCAGCTCGACATCTCGCACCTGCAGAGTCAGCCGCCGTCGTTCGCGCACCCGCTTGGAACGGATACCTTCAGCCGGGATGTGCTGTCGCGACTGATGTACGGAACGCGCGTCTCGCTCACGGTCGCGCTGGTCGCCGTCTTCCTCTCGGCGACCTTCGGCACGATGCTCGGCGCAATCGCGGGCTACGTCGGTGGAGCGGTCGATGCCATCGTAATGCGTGTCGTGGACGCGGCGTTCTCCATTCCCGCGATTCTGCTGCTGATCGTGGTCATCGCGCTGTGGGGAAACCTCAGCGTCGTGACGCTCACGCTCCTGCTTGCTGGGGTGGGCTGGTTCACGATCAGTCGACTGGTGCGCGCCGAAACCCTGGCGATCCGGGATGCGGATTACGTGGTGGCTGCGCGCGCCCTGGGTGCCTCGGGCTGGCGCGTCCTGACGCGCCATGTCCTTCCGAACGCCATCGGGTCCGCCGTCGTGTCTGCAACGCTCTCGGTGGGCAACATCATCCTGCTGGAGGCCGGCCTTTCGTATCTGGGCATCGGCGTGCGACCGCCCACGCCGAGCTGGGGCAACATCATCGAGGAGGGGTCCACCCGCCTGTCCGACGTCTGGTGGCTCACCCTTTTCCCCGGCCTCGCCATTCTCGTCACGGTCTTTGCGTGTAATGCGCTGGGCGAAGCCTTGCGGGATGCACTCGACCCTCGGCAGCTTCTCCCAGCGCACGACGACGCTCCCATTCGCATGAACGGATGACGCCACCGCTTCTCGAGATCGACAACCTCCATACGTTCTTCTACACTGACAACGGTGTCGCCCGGTCGGTCGACGGCGTCTCGCTGCACGTGGACGCCGGCGAGACGGTCGGTGTGGTGGGCGAGAGCGGCTGTGGCAAGAGCGTCACTGCGCTCTCCATTCTCCGCTTGATCCGCCCCCCCGGCCGTATCGAGGCCGGCAGTGCCATCCGCTTCGAGGGCAAGGACCTGCTCACGCTGGACGACAAGGCCATTCGTCAGGTACGGGGCAACCGGATCGCAATGGTGTTCCAGGAGCCCATGACGGCCCTGAATCCCGTGTTCACCGTGGGCGACCAGATCGCCGAAGTGGCGCGCATTCACGCGGGCATGTCGAAGCGCGACGCGATGGCGAAGGCCATCGAGATGCTGCGTCTCGTCGGTATCCCCGCACCCGAGCAGCGCGCGTACGAGTATCCGCACCAGCTGTCCGGCGGCATGCGCCAGCGCGTGGTGATTGCCATGGCACTGGTGATGAATCCCGCGCTCGTCATTGCCGACGAGCCAACCACCGCGCTCGACGTCACCATCCAGGCGCAGATTCTCGAGTTGCTGGCCGACCTCACCCGGCGCCTTGGCACGTCCATCCTGCTCATCACGCATGACCTGGGCGTGGTCGCGGAGAACTGCTCGCGGGTGGTGGTGATGTATGCGGGCGAGGTGGTGGAAGAAGCCACGACCCCCGACCTGTTCGCGCACCCACATCATCCGTACACCGAAGGCCTTCTCGGCGCGATGCCGAAGGTGGGCGGCACGGCGGAGCGACTCGCGACAATACCTGGAACGGTGCCTCCTCCCACGGTCTGGCCGGCTGGCTGCCGCTTTCGGGAGCGATGCGCGTACGCGTGGGACCGCTGCGCCACCGAGCATCCGCCCCTGTACCAGATTGCCGAGGGACATGTGTCGCGCTGCCACCTGGCGGCGGAGCCCGAGCGGCGCGCGCATCCGCACCAGCCAATTGCCGCCCAACCGGGAGTCACCGCCGCATGACGCTGCTCTCCGTTCGCGATCTCACGAAGCACTTTCCCATCAAGCGCGGCATTTTCGGGCAGGTGAGCGGACAGGTGCGCGCGGTGGACGGCGTGTCGTTCGACGTCGCGGCCGGGGAGACGCTCGCACTCGTGGGCGAATCCGGCTGCGGCAAGTCCACCACCGGCCGCGCCGTGCTGCGGCTCATCGAGCCCACGTCCGGCTCCGTGCAGTTCGACGGCAACGACGTGCTGAGCCTTGGGGCGGGTGACCTGCGTCGCCTCCGCCGGAAGATGCAGATCGTCTTCCAGGATCCCTTTTCGTCGCTCAATCCGCGCATGTCCATCGGCGCCATCGTGCGCGAGGGACTTACCATTCACGGCCTGGCCGAAGGTGCTGCGGCCGACGCGCGGGTGAATCAGTTGCTGGAGGAAGTCGGGCTGCGCCCCGAATACGCCAGCCGTTCCCCGCACGAGTTTTCCGGCGGCCAGCGCCAGCGCGTCGGCATCGCGCGCGCGCTTTCGGTGGAACCCACCTTCATCGTGTGCGATGAGCCGGTGAGCGCGCTGGACGTGAGCGTGCAGGCGCAGGTGGTGAACCTGCTCCAGGATCTCCAGCGCGATCGCGGACTCGCGTACCTGTTCATCGCGCACGACCTGTCTGTCGTCGAGCATATCGCGAATCGCGTGGCCGTCATGTACCTGGGCCACATCGTGGAGCTCGCGGCGGTGGACGACCTCTACGGCACGCCGATCATGCCATACACGCAGGCGCTGCTGTCGGCAGTGCCTGCACCAGACCCGGGTGTGAAGCGCGAGCGCATCCTGCTCGCTGGAGACGTGCCGTCGCCGGCGAATCCGCCGTCGGGTTGCGTCTTTCATCCGCGCTGCCAGCACCCCGCGCGCGACGCGGCGTGCGCCACCATCGTTCCACCGCTGGAAGAGAAGGCGCCGGGCCACTGGGCTGCCTGCATCAAGCAACCTCCCACGACCGTTTCGTGGGAGGCACAGAAGGAGGCGGGCGGCACCAACCCACCGGACTTCTTCCTCCCTCGCGCCGCGCTGCATCGCAGCGTGGACGCCACCACCGCGCACTAATCACCTCGGCGCCAGGCGCTCGCACGCGATGACAGACAAGTCCGTATTCCAGCAGCCACAGGCGGCGACGCTCACGCACGACGAGACGCCGGAGGGGTTGTTGCGGCTCACCGGTAACCGATCGTTCTTCGGGCATCCGAGCGGCCTCTCCACACTCTTCTTCACCGAGATGTGGGAGCGGTTCTCGTACTACGGAATCCGCCCGCTCCTGATCCTGTTCATGACGGCGGCGCTCGCGAGCGGCGGTTTCGCGTTCACGCGCGAGTCGGCTGCCGCCATCGTGGGGATTTACGCCTCGTCCGTCTATCTCGCGTCGCTACCCGGCGGGTGGATCGCCGACCGATGGCTGGGGTTGCGCCGTGCGATCTGGTGGGGCGGCGTACTCATTGCGCTCGGGCATCTCTCCATCGCCCTGTCGGCGGTGTTCGCGCACCAGGCGTTCTTCCTCGGCCTCATCCTCATCGTGATGGGCACGGGGCTGCTCAAACCGAACATTTCCGCCATCGTCGGCGACTTGTACCCGGAAGGCGGTGCGCGGCGCGACAGCGGTTTCGCCATCTTCTACATGGGCATCAACCTCGGCGCGTTCGTTGCGCCGTTCCTCACCGGCACCCTGGGTGAGCGGGTCGGCTGGCATTGGGGCTTCGGCGTGGCCGGGCTGGGAATGCTGTTGGGCCTGCTCACGTATCGCGCGCGCGCAAACCGCACACTCGGGACCATCCGCCTTCGGCCGTCGGTGGGGGAGGCGCAGCAGCGACAGGTGCGCAACACCACGTTCGCCGGGCTCGCCCTCATCGCCGTCGTCGTCGCGCTCGCGATGGCCGGCGTGATCCCGATCAACCCGGTGGCCATCGCGCAGAAAATGACCGTCGTCATCGGCGTGATGGCCGTGGCGTACTTCACCTACCTCTTCTTTTTCGCCGGCCTCGATCGCGACGAAATCAAGCGGACCGGGGTCATCCTCGTCCTGTTCGTGTTCTCCGCCATCTTCTGGTCGGCGTACGAGCAGGCGCCGACTTCACTCAACCTCTTCGCGCGCGACTTCACGGACCGGCACATCTTCGGCTGGGAGATGCCGACGCTCTGGCTCCAGTCTGCCACGCCGTTCTTCGTGATCGCGCTCTCTCCAATATTCGCGGCCGTCTGGCTCGCGCTCGCGAAGCGCAGCATTGACTTGTCGGCCCCCACGAAGTTCGCCTTCGCGCTCTTCGCGGCGGGGCTGTCCTACCTCATCATGGTGTCCGCCACGAACCACGTGATTGCCGGAGGCGGCGTGGGTGCTCGCGTGTCCGTGCTCTGGCTGCTCGTGACGTACTTCCTGCAGGTCATCGGCGAACTCGCGCTCAGTCCCGTGGGGCTCAGCTCCGTCACGAAGCTCGCGCCGCCGCGATTCATTGGGCAGATGATGGGCGTCTGGTTCATGTCCATCGCGCTCGGCAACCTGGTGGCCGGTCTCCTGGGTGGTCAGGTCGATCCCGAGAAGCTGGCGTCGATGCCGCTGCTGTTCCAGCGCACGGCCGTGACGCTGTTCATCGCGGCGGCGCTGCTGGCCGCGATGGTGATCCCCATCCGCAACATGATGAAGAGCCGCGACTGACCCTCACGGCCACGCAAATATTGACGAAGGCACGGTGAGCTCGCGGCCGATCTGCACGTCGCGAGCTTCCCGAAACGCGAACTGCGAGCGGTCCGCGCTCGTGATCTTCACGGTCCAGCGCGCATTCGCGCCGCTGTTGAGCGGGAACGCGACGTCCACGCGGTACATGCGCGCCGACCGGGGCGGGACCGTCGCGAGAATGCTGAATCCCAGCGACGTCTTGATGGGCGTGGTCACACCGAAGGGCACATCGCCCGCCCACTGGCGCCCCGCGTCGGCGAAGAACGCAACTCCGGCATCGGCAAAGCCGAACGTCGCGAGCCCGGCCGCGACCTTCTTGATCGCATCTGCGGAGCCCTGCCCGCGCAGGAAATTCACGTC
>JACMOE010000566.1 GCA_014378185.1 Gemmatimonadaceae bacterium
ATCATGATGAGGATGCGCACCAGCATCACGGTGCTGGCACTCGCTGGCGCATCCCGGCTCGCCGCGCAGACGAGTGCACCGCTCCCACGCAGTACTCCGGAAGCACAAGGAGTTTCGTCCGCCGGAATCCTTTCCTTTCTCCAGGCCGCGGACAGTGGTGTGGACGCGATGAACAGCGTCATGATCGTCCGGCAAGGTCGCGTGGTGACTGAGGGTTGGTGGGGGCCGTACGACGCGCAGACGCCGCACATGCTCTACTCGCTCAGCAAGAGCTTTACCTCTACGGCCGTCGGCCTCGCCATTGCGGAGGGCAAACTCGCCCTCGACGAACCCGTGCTGAAGTACTTTCCGGACCAGGCGCCCCCGCAGCCATCCGCCAACCTCCGCGCGATGCGCGTACGCGACCTGCTGCGCATGAGTACGGGCCACCAGAGCGAGCCGTCGTTCACGAGCGACGCCGACACCACGCTGCGCGGCGCCACCTGGGTGAAGCGGTTCCTCGCTCACCCGGTGCCGTTCAAGCCCGGCACGCACTTTCTCTACAACTCGCCCAGCACCTACATGCTTTCCGCCATCGTGCAGAAGGTGACGGGCATGACGGTGCTCGACTACTTGCAACCCCGCCTCTTCCAGCCACTTGGCATGGAGCATCCCACCTGGGTCGCGAGTCCACAGGGCATCTCCGCGGGCGCATATGGCCTGATGGTACGCACGGAGGATATTGCGCAGCTCGGGCAGCTCTATCTCCAGAAGGGCATGTGGCACGGACGGCAGCTCGTTCCGGCTGCGTGGGTCGCGCAGGCAACCTCGCTCCAGATATCGAACGGGTCGTCGCCGAGCAGCGATTGGGACCAGGGCTATGGATACCAGTTCTGGCGGTCGCGGCACGACACCTATCGCGGCGACGGCGCGTTCGGCCAATACATGATGATCCTCCCGGAGCAGGACGCCGTGGTGGTGATCACGAGCGGCGTGCGCAACATGCAGGCAGTGATGGACCTGGTGTGGGACAAGCTCCTGCCAGCGATGTCGTTGAGCAGACTGCCGGAGCAGGTTGCGGCGCAGCAAGCGTTGAAGACGAAGCTCGCGGGGCTCACGGTGCGGATGCCGCCTGGCACGCCGACCGCCAACATGTCCACGACCGTTTCGCGGCGCTGGTACGAGTTGCCGACGAACGATCGCGGAATCCAGGCGATCGCACTCGACCTCACCGTGGGTTCGCCCGCACTCCTCGCGCGAACAGCCGCGGGGGAAAGTCGAACTCCTATCGGACTCGGCACGTGGGTGCGGAGCCATTCCGGCTTTGCCAACGGGATCGACGCATTCCTCAGTGTACCCGCGTCGCCGGACATCGCGGCCAGCGGCGCGTGGTCGGCGGACAGCGTGTTCACGGTCAAGCTCATTGCGCCGCAAACGCCATTCTACTCGACGCTCTCCTTCCGCTTCGATGGCGAACGGCTCATGCTCGACACGGAGTACAACGTCTCGTTCGGGCCCACCCGGTTGCCTGTTCTCGAAGGACGAGCGGTCGCAGCCCGGTAGTCCCGGGGTTCGACTCGACGAGCGACCGTTGGTCGTGACACGCAGGTGAACAGCGGTCAGCTGCTCAGGTCTCGGCTTCGGCATACAGGTTTCTCAGGGGGTGTGGCGATCACGTATCCCGGATCGCCACACCCCCTTGTTTTCCTGTGCTCTGAAGCGGACGCCTGAGCTGCTGATCCCTGTAACCCGGGTGATTCACGAAAGGCATCATCGGACCGGCAGGGCGACGACAGGAGATGCTGTTCACTACCGGCTGCGGTACCCACTACTTGGGCGTAGATAAAGTTTGTTCAGCACTCTAGTGGACCGTAAACGCAACGTCGATAGCATGCTGTCGTCCTGAGCGCAGCGAAGGCCCTGCTCCTGGCCTGCGAAAAACAGGTCCTTCGCGTTGCCCAGGACGACAGTCTCTGCTATCGGGATTTCGTGAACAGTCCACTAGACGCGCGGCGACCTTACCGAGTCGGGAGCGGGTGCAGCCGCACGCGCCGCATCACGTGGTGACCCGCCGCATTGCCGCTGCCACGCGCGACGCAACTGCAACCCCGAGCTGAACCCTGCTACCTCCGCTGCACGCGTGACCGTCGCG
>JACMOE010000567.1 GCA_014378185.1 Gemmatimonadaceae bacterium
CGGATGCAGCGCGAAGCATTCAAGGAGCGCAAACTCCTTGGCCGTGAGCTCGATGAGATGATCTCCTCGGCGGGCGCGGCGGCCAGCGAGGTCGATCTCCAGGTCCGCGATGCGCACCACCCGTGGCGCGAGCGTTGGACGGCGGCGGCTCAGCGCGCGAACACGCGCAATGAGTTCCTGGGGCGCGAACGGCTTGGTCAGGTAGTCGTCGGCACCCGCGTCGAGGCCCGTCACCCGGTCCTCGGTGGCGTCGCGTGCGGTGGGCATGAGAATGGGGGTCTGCACCCCTTTGTCGCGCAGCGACCTGCACAGCGCGAAGCCGGTTTCACCCGGGAGCATGACGTCCAGGATCAGCACGTCGAGTTCTTCTTCCTCCGCCATGCGGCGGCCTTCACGCGCCGTAGCCGCGTGCATCACGCGTGCCCCCGCTCCGCGCAGGCCCATCGCCACCTCGCGGGCGAGTTCGGGGTCATCTTCCACCAGCAGCACTCGCATCCTTCAGCACTTCCTCGTCAGGGGCGACGGCGCCAGGACTCTCCTGCTCGTGCAATCTGGCGACCAGGCAGGAACTTGCGTTAATGCCGGACCGCTGGGATAGTGCCAGTCTCCCTCAACCCACACGCCACATGCGCTCGTCCTGCTTCGCGGCCAGCCTGTCCCTCATCATCGGCCTCCCTCTCCACGCGCAGCTTCGCACACTCGATCCGCACCAGAAGCAGGCCCGGGAGATCTACAAGGAGCTCGTCGAGATCAACACCGTGGACTCGGTAGGATCCGTGACGAAGGCAGCCGAGGCGATGGCGCGCCGGTTTCGGGCCGCCGGGTTTCCGGCCAGGGATATCCATCTCGTCGTGCCCCCCGGCAAGCCCACGAAGGGCAACCTCGTGGTGCGCTACCGCGGTCGTGGACTGGGAAAGCCCATCCTTCTGCTCGCACACCTGGACGTGGTCGCGGCCCTGCGCAGCGACTGGACCATCGATCCGTTCGTCCTCACTGAAAAGGACGGATATTTCTATGGCCGGGGTTCGGGAGACGACAAGGCCATGGCGTCGATCTTCGTGGCCAACATGCTCCGCGACAGGAAGGACGGCTGGGTTCCTGAGCGCGACGTGATCCTTGCCCTGACCGCAGACGAGGAAGGCGGCGATGCGAACGGCGTGGAGTGGCTGCTGGCGCACAACCGCGACCTGATCGACGCTGCCTATGCCCTCAACGAAGGTGGCGGCGGCTCGCTGCGGAACGGGGCGCCCTTCCTCAACAGCGTGCAGGCGGCAGAGAAGGTGCCCGTGAACTTCACCCTCTCCACCTCCAATCGCGGCGGGCATTCCAGCGTGCCGCGGCCCGACAATGCGATCTACCAGCTGGTGGACGGGTTGGCGAAACTCTCGCGGTTCAGCTTTCCGGTACAGCTCAACGAAGTGAGCCGCACGTTCTTCGAGCGCACCGCGGCGTTGGAAACGCCGGAGACCGGCAGTGCGATGCGCGCCATCGTTGCGCATCCGTCGGATTCCGGGGCATCAGCCACGCTGTCGCGCGATCCCCGCTACAACTCCATGCTGCGCACCACCTGTGTGGCCACGCGGCTGGGCGGCGGGCATGCCTACAATGCGCTTCCCCAAACGGCGTCGGCCAACGTGAACTGCCGCATCGTGCCCACGCAGACTCCAGAGGAGGTGCGTGCCATTATCGCGCGCGTCGTTGCCGACACCAATATCCAGATCACGTCCACCGTGCCCATTCGCGAGCGAAGTGGTGCGCCGCCCAGCTCGCTCATCGCCGAATTGATGGACCCTGTCACGACCATCACGCATGACATGTTCGGCGCGAATATTCCGGTGATTCCGGTCATGTCCACCGGCGCTACGGATGGCCGATTCCTCCGGGCGGCCGGAATTCCCACGTATGGCGTGAGCGGGCTCTTTGGCGACCCGACCGATGCACGCGCGCACGGGCGTGACGAGCGGATGCTCGTGAAATCGTACTTCGACGGTCAGGAGTTCCTGCATCGGCTGGTTCACCAGCTGGCGTCGACCAGGCTTACCCCCTGATCCCACAATGCGAGCTCTCGTGGTGGGCGCTGTTGAGCTCGTAACTTGTAAATGCCGTGGATACGGTCGTCGAAAAAGGGACGGCTCGCGACGTGCAAAAAGGTGCGAGCTCGCCGGCCTGACGGGCCGACGAGCTCTACGCCTGTGTCCGCGCCCCAGGGCGACCGACGGCGACGTGCCTCCCGTGCGAGCATTTGCCACGCCAACGCCTTCCGAATCTCTCGAATGCCAGTGCGCCCCCTTTCGTGCCTTCCCTGGATTTCACTCCCCGTCGCCCTGCTCGTGACCAACATCGGGTGTGCGTCGGCACCGCTCGCTGTGGCTCCAATACTTGCGCCCACGCCCACGCCCACGCCCATCGTGATTGCTCCGGTGCGCGTCTCGCCCGTACGTGCCCTCGTTGAAGGGTCGCTCGCCAACGTCGGCATGGATTCCACGCTGTCGGGGCGACTTGACAGCATCGTGCAGGTTGCGCTCGCGGAAGGAG
>JACMOE010000568.1 GCA_014378185.1 Gemmatimonadaceae bacterium
AAGCCGCCCTGGCGCCCGATGCCCAGTGACACGCGGGTGGCGAGACGCTTGAGTTGATGCGGCAGCTGCGGTGCGTCGGACGCCACCACGACGATGATCGATTCCAGCTCGGCCGTTTCACGGAGAGCGTCAGATGCTGGCGGGGCATCGCAGCGCTGCCGAGTCGACGCAGCAGGCAGCGGGCCGGCGTTGGCAATGCAGGGCAGCAGGTCCGGGATTTCCTCGCCAACGGGCACGCCTGCAATACGGAGATCGCGACGCGTGCCGAAGTTGCATTGCACCAGCACGCCGACCGTCCATCCGCCCTGGGCCGCCGACAGACGGCGCGACGCTGTGCCGATGCCGCCCTTGAACCCGAGGCAGGTCATTCCGGTGCCGCCGCCGACGACGCCTTCGCGCGGGAGTCCGCCGGCTGCCGCATCGAGCGCGGCGAGCACGTGCGACTCCTTCACGTGGAATCCGTTGATGTCGTTCAGGTTGCCGTCATACGTCTCCGCGACGACGGGCAACCACCAGGGTTGAAGCACGTTCTTCCGGGACACTTCCCACTTGATGATGGCGTCGCGCACCACGCCAACGCTGTGCGTGTTGGTGATGCCGATGGGCCCCTCGAGATAGCCGCTCTCCTGCACCCACGTGGTGCCGGTCATCTCGCCGTTGCCATTGAGCGTGAACCACGCGGCGAACACCGGGTCGACGTTGCCCTTGCCGCGCGGGTGGACGACGGTGACACCGGTGCGCACCGGCCCCTGGCCGACCACCAGCGGTCCACTTCCGGAAATGAGGGTGGTGTGGCCCACCTCCACGCCAGCGACATCCGTGATCGCGTCGAGCAACCCGGGGGAGCCGCCGATTGGTAGACGGAGCGTGTTCTCGCGTGGCCTGGCCTGCGCGTGGAGCGTCGGGGCGAACGCGAGCCAGGCGATGACGAGAAGAAGAGGGCGGCGCATGAATCCTCGGCGGGATGGCGGCGAAGTGTGTGCCGCGGCGTGCTGAGCGGCGAGCGTGACGTTTCGCATCAAGGGCAGGCGAGGGCCGTGAGATCCGTACTCAGCGGCAGATCAGCTGGCAGCCGGCTCGCGTCCCATGGCTTCTTCGAGCGCCGTCAAGCGACGACGCAGGTTTTCATTCTCGGCGCGCATCTCCTCGACGTCCGCGTTCACGCGCGCCGGAGCCGATTGCTGTACCGGCATGACCGTGGGCAGGCTCACCGAGCGCTTGGGCCAGAACGTCTTCAACACCGCGAAGGCGAAGAGCAGCAGCAGCGCAAGTTGCGCCAGCACGCCCTCCCAGCTGGGATAGAGACCCAGCCATTCATTGTGGGGAAAGCCGACGATGGTGGAGAGGGAAATTGCGTTCCCCTCCTGCAGCTCGCGCACACCCTTGCCCATGAAGACGAACGCCATGTAATAGAGCAGGACGCTCGTGACCGAGAAGAACGGGCGCAGCGGGATCTTCACACCGTACCGGTAGAACAGCGTGAAGATGACCGCCAGCGCGATCAACCCGGCGACGATGCCGAGGGAGAGGGGCAGCACGACGTTGGGCCCTTCGTTGAACAGCGCCTGGTAGAACAGCGCCGTCTCCGCCCCTTCGCGATACACCGCAAGGAAAGCCACGAACGTGAGCGCACGACCACCGCCCTGGTCGAGCGCGACAGTGACCTTCTCCTTGATGAATTGCTGCCACTTGGCGGCTTCCACTTTCGATATGAGCCAGTAGCTCACCGAGAAGAGCACCGCGACGGCAATCAGCATCGTGGCTCCCTCGATGATCTCGCGACTTGCGGGGACCGCCGCCAGCAGCGTCTTGAGGAGGACGGCGGTACCGGCACTCGCCAGCAAGGCGTAGATCACGCCCATCCAGATGCTGCGCAACCGCTCCTTGTGTCCCGTCTTGAGCAGGAACGCCACGATTGCGCCAACGACGAGGATGGCCTCGAACCCTTCACGCAGGATGATGAGGAACGACTGCCAGAACGCCTCGGTGCCGCTGCCCGACGGCGCCGTGAGCGCAACCACTTCGGGCAGTGACGCCTCGATGGCGTCGCGCAGGTGCTCCGCTTCACGGAGGTTGCTGGAACGCACGGCCGCCTTGAATTCGGCGAACTGCCGCTCCATCGACACCACGAGCCCGGGGTTCTTCGCGCGCGCCGGCGCCTCGATGGGCTCGAACGCGATGTAGGCGTCGAAGGCCTTGTCCCCTGCGTCGCCGGGACGACCGGTACGCGCCGCGTTGAGGGACTGCTCCAGTTGCGCAAGCACATTGCGCGCAGCCGAGCTGGCGCTCGTGCTGTCCGCGCCCGCGGCGACGGCCGCCGCATTGCGCTCCTTCATGGGCAGCGAGCGAATATAAGCCACCACGCTCGT
>JACMOE010000569.1 GCA_014378185.1 Gemmatimonadaceae bacterium
CGAGCGCCGACGCATGCATGCCTGCGCTGACCTTGCCGAAGTCCTGCCTGGGGTAGACGATCTCGATGCGCGTCGGGTCGCTGCCGATCAGCGTTGGCGTCACATAGCCAAAACCGGCGTTGTCCGCACCCTAGCGTTCGTACTTCGCGAACAAGTCAAGCCGTTCCACCGCACGCCACGACAGGGTCCCGGCCGCGTTTCGATCGCGCACGCCACTGCGCTGGAGCGGCGTATCGCCAACGAGAGTGACCTTGCCGTATGAACCCGCCGGCGCCTCGTAGTCGCCAGCGACACGCGCCGAGCCGGTGAGGACGAATGCCAGGTCGCCCATGTTGCCGGCGAGCGAGCCTGTGGTCTTGCTCAACGCACCCGACCCTCCGTACTGGTAACCGATGCGCCCCGACAGCTTGTCCGGTCCGCCAAGGGTTGGCGCGCGGGTAATGAGGTTCACCACCCCGCCAATCGCATCGGTGCCATAGAGTACCGACGCCGGCCCGCGCACCACTTCCACTCGCGCCAACTGATCCGGATCGACGAGTGACGGAATTTCACCGAAATCCTGTTGGCGCCTGCTGTTGTTGAGGCGCATCCCGTCCTCGAGCAGCAGGATACGCTGCCCTCGTTGCCCCCGTATCGTCGGGCGCACCTGGTTCACGCCCGTGCCGACGACGTCGACGCCAGCCTCGGACCGCAGCAGGTCAGCCACACCGTTCGCGAGCTGTGAGCGAATCCGCAGCGAGTCGATGACCAGAACCGGTGCGGCAACATTGCGAACGTCAGTGACCGTGCGTGTCGCGGTGATGGTGACGGCGTGAAGCACTGTCGCACCCGGCGTGGAAGCCCTGACCGAATCGGTGGTCGGGCGCGGCGCGGCCTGTGACAATACCGCGGCCGGAACGCACAGGAGGGCAGCGACGGCCCAGCGGAAATGCGAGATGAATGGCATGTGGGCGAGTCGATTGGAGGTTGCGGAATGATGGGTTACCCGCGCGCTCCCGACAATTCGGAACTCTACGCACCCTCGCGGCGCAATTTCCCCCATGTGACCGTAGTATTACGAAGGTCACTCTCCCGACATCACGCCGCTCAGCGTTTCGGGACGATCCCCTGTTCGATCGCCAGCCGCGTGAGCCCGGCCACCGTGCGGATTCCCAGCTTGCGCATCAGCGAGTCCCGGTGTGCTTCGACCGTGCGCGTGCTGATCCCGAGCTGCGTCCCGATCTCGCGGTTGGTGGCGCCGTCTGCAACGAGCGCGAGGATCTGGCGTTCACGCGCCGTGAGCACCTGCGCTGCGCTCGGTGCGCGTTCCGGCGCTGGCGCCGCGCTCCGCGCGCGCAAGGCGTTTGCGAGCGCACCGGCAATCTGCGGCGAGTAGTACGACTCACCCACGCCCAGCGCCGTGACGGCACTCCGGAGTTCCGCGGGCGTCGAGTCCTTCCGCAGATAACCGTGGGCTCCGGCCCGCACACTCTCGAGAACGTACTCCGCGTCCTCGTGCACCGAGAGCATCAGCACGCGAGCAGCCGGCGCGCGCTCGAGCAGTTCCGCCACGGCATGCAGTCCCGAACCTCCCGGCATCGACACGTCGAGCACTATCACATCCGGAGCCCAGGCTGCCACCGCCGCAATCGCCTCGGCGGCACTCGCCGCCTCACCAACCACGGCAAACAACGCCGTATCGCTCAGGACGTGGCGGATACCCTCACGCACCACGCTGTGGTCGTCCACCACCATTACGCGGATCGGCGTCATGCGGGCGAGTCCTCGCTGATGGGGAGTTCGATTTCGAGCCGCACGCCCGCGTATTCGGACGATTGCACCTCGACGC
>JACMOE010000570.1 GCA_014378185.1 Gemmatimonadaceae bacterium
ATTGCTCATCGGTGTGCTCGCTGGACACGAAGAATCGCAGCCGCGCCTCATCGTTCGGTACCGCGGGGCTGATCATCGGCTGCACATTGATGCCGAGCTCGAACAACCGCTGCGACAACCGCACCGCGCGCATCGAGTCGCCGACAATCACGGGAATCACACCCGTGCCGGCGCTGTGCCCGATGTCCAACCCGGCGTCGCGCGCGTACTCGGCAAACCGTGCGGCATTCGCCTGGAGTCGGCTCACGCGATCGGGTTCCGCATCCAGCAACCGCAGCGCAGCGAGTGCAGCGGCGGCATTGGGCGGGGTGATGCCAACGCTGTAGACGAATCCCGGCGCCGTGTACTTGAGGTACTCCACCAGCGCGCCACTGCCGGCCACATAGCCACCGCAGCTTGCCAGTGTCTTGCTCAGCGTGCCCATGAGAATGTCCACATCGGCGGGAGGCACGCCGGTACTCTCGGAAATGCCTCGTCCGCTGCGCCCCAGCACACCAAGGGAGTGCGCTTCATCCACCATGAGCATCGCGCCGTGCCGTTGCTTCACACGCACGAATGCCGCGAGGTCCGGCACGTCGCCATCGGCGCTGTACGCCCCTTCGATGACGACGATGGCGCGCCGATGGCGCTCGCGCAATTCACCGAGCATGGCCTCACACGCCATCCAGTCATTGTGCGGGAAGGTCAGCCATCGCGCTCCGGAAAACGCAGCGCCCTGGATGGCGCTGTTGTGCATGAGCGCGTCGCAGAGCACCAGGTCGCCCGGCCCGAAGAGGTGGGAGATCACCGACACATTCGTGGCATGCCCACCAACGAACACCAACGCGCTCTCGGCGCCCACGAATCGCGCCAGCTCCTGCTCCAGCGCTGCGTGCAACGGGCGCTCGCCCGACGCAATGCGACTCGCGGACACCGACGTGCCATACTGCTCCGCCGCATCCTGCGCGGCGCGTGTGACGTCCGCGTGACCCGACAGGCCGAGGTAGTTGTAGTTTGCGAAGTTCACCAGCTCACGACCGCCCACGCTGGCGGTCGCACCGGACACGCCATCGTGCACGGCGAAGAAGGGGTTGAGCGTATCACCCGCGGTCGCCTCGGCGAGGCGTCCCATCAACGTGCGGTACTCCGGCCATTGGTCGATGGAGCGCGCGTCAGGATGGCCATCCCGGTCTGCCGTGATTGGCGAAAGGGATGGCAGCTCCACGCGGACGCCGTCCACCGCATTGGCAAACTCCCCGATGGTCGCTGCTCGCCAGAGCAACGACGCATCCACACGACGGCCGAGGTGGCCTTCCAGCGCGACAACCAGGCGGGTGGCCGCGAGCGAATCGAGCCCATGATCGCGCAGGCTCGTGTCCGCACTCGCCGCGCCCGGCGCAAGCTGGAACTCGTCGCTCAGCCACTCGAGAATGAACGGCAGCGATGGGGGCGCGACCTTTTCATGTGGAACGCGTGTGGGCTGCCGCTCCGCCGGAACGGCGTCCTCGGCCCAGGTGACGGCCAGCATGGAATCGAGGGAGCCGTTGGTGCGCTGCTCCACGTCGCCCACTGCGTCATTCGCCCACGCGATGGACGCCTCGAGGTTCTCGCCGAGCAACGCAGCCCGTTCGTCGGCATGGGCGGTACCGCACCGCGCGAGCGCCGCCTGGAATCGCTCGTCGAAATGGGCAATCGCGAGGTCGGAACCTGACGTCCCGCGCGTACGGGCAATGCGCGCCGCCGCGAGCAGTACGCCTTCCGTTACCACGCTGCCGAGCAGCAGCGACGCCCACTGATGCGAGGCCGCGCGCGTGGCACCGTGAGCGGAGAGTCGCTCGGCTGCCTGCTGCGCCGCGCGACCAACGCGATCGGCAATATCCGGCGCACCCAGCCGCTCCGCAAGCAGGATCCGCTGCGCGCCAGGATCCCGCATGGCGCGCGTACCCAGGTGAACGAGCAATGGCTCCGTGGGCCCTTCGAAGATTCGCAGCAGGCGCGCGTCGCGGAAGAGCTGGGCCAGCGGATTGCTTTCGACATACCCGCGCCCGCCCAGCAGCTGAAGCGCGTCATCCACTGCACTCCACAACAGCTCCGGCGCGGCCGTCTTGCAGACGATGAACGCGTCGTCCGCGAGTGCGATGCCCGCGTCGAGCGATTCTGCGATCACGGCGAGGTATGCGTCGAGCGCGGCACCGGATGCGGCCATCGCCCCGAGCCGCGCCCGGGTGGCGGGGTGATCGAGCAGTCGCCCGGATGCCACCTTCCGACGCGACGCATACCGGTGCGACAACTGCAGCGCGCGCTTGATGCCACCCAGGCACATTGCCGCCACGCCGAATCGCGCGTGCAGGAAGGTGTCGTGCGCTACCTGCATGCCGCCGCCCACCTCGCCAAGTACCGCGTCGGGCTCCACGTGCACGCCTTCGAGATGCACTGCGCTTTGGAGCATGCCCCGCATGCCCAGCGTGAGCGCGGCGTCTCCGATGCGAAGCCCGTGTTCTCCACCACCATCCACAAACACAGTGATTCCGCCGTCGTCTCCCGGCACACGGGCAAAGACGATCAACGTGCCCGCGTCGCTCGCAGACC
>JACMOE010000571.1 GCA_014378185.1 Gemmatimonadaceae bacterium
CCTTCTCGACTTCAGCCGCCCCAAGGCGGGAGACAAGACGCTCGTCAACGTGAACGATGTCATCGAGCGCACGCTGTACGTCCTCAAGTATCACACGCGTTTCAAGAAGCTCACGGTGCAGGTGGAGTTCGATCGCACGCTGAGCGCGGTCGTGCACGCGAACGCCGAGCAACTGATGCAGGTGTACATGTCGCTGCTCATCAATGCGATGGATGCCATGAGTGATCGCGGCACCGTCACGCTGCGCACCCGGTGGGGCGACGATGCGGGGACGGTCGTGACCGAGATCATCGACCAGGGGGAGGGCATCCGGCGGGCTGACCTGCCAAAGATCTTCGAGCCGTTCTTCACGACAAAACCGCCGGGCCGCGGAACCGGCCTGGGACTGTCCATCTGTTACGCCATTGTGGCTGAGCATGACGGGCGTATCGAGGTCGACAGCGCGCCCGGCGAGGGCAGCGTCTTCCGCATCATTTTACCGCGAGCCGATGAGACCGAGGGCATGACGTGAGTGAAACGAAGATCAAGGTGCTGGTAGCGGAAGACGAAGTGCACCTCGGCCAGATACTGTCAACTTTCCTGACAGGTCGCGGGTACGCCGTGCACACGGTCACCGACGGCCGTGCCGCGCTCGAGGTGTTGCGCGCGGAATCCTATGATGTCGCACTTCTCGACATCGTGATGCCAGAGCTGGACGGACTGGAAGTCCTCAAGCAGGTCCGCGCCGACGCCGATCCGCCCGAGGTCATCATCATCACGGGTAACGGCACCATCGAGACGGCGATCAGCGCGATGAAGCTGGGTGCGTACGACTACATGGCCAAGCCGTATCGCATGGCCGAGATCGACGTACTCGTGCGTCGCGCCTGGGAGAAGCGTCGGCTGGCGCGAGAGAACGTGCTGCTGCAATCGCAACTGGACCGTGCGGGGGAAGGCAACGAGATCACCACGCAATACGCGCCGCTACAGGCCGTGCTCGACATGGTGGCCAAGGTGGCGCCCAGCGACAGCGCGGTGCTCATCACCGGGGAATCGGGCACGGGCAAGGAACTCATCGCCCACATGCTGCATCGGCTCAGCGAGCGCAGCGGTCCGTTCGTGGACGTCAGTTGCGCGTCGCTGAGCGAAGGGATGCTCGAGAGCGAGCTGTTCGGCCATGAGCGCGGCGCCTTCTCCGGCGCCGACGAGCGCAAGCTGGGCCTCATGGAGCTCGCCGCGGGGGGCACGCTCTTTCTCGATGAGATCAGCGAGCTGTCGCTCAAGCTCCAGAGCAAGTTGCTCCGCGCCCTGGACCAGCGGAGTTTCTATCGCGTGGGCGGCACCCAGAAGGTCGAGGTGGACGTGCGCATCCTCGCGGCCTCCAACCGGGATCTCGTCCAGCGCGCCGCGGAAACCTCGTTCCGCGATGATCTCCTCTATCGTATCAACACCATCGAGATCAAGCTGCCGCCACTGCGCGAGCGGACGGTGGACATTCCCCTTATCGCCCGCCAGTTCCTGCGGCTGTTCTCCAAGACCAATCCGCCCACGCTCTCGACCGATGCGCTGGACGTCCTCGCGCGCTACCCGTGGCCGGGCAACGTGCGCGAGCTCAAGAACGTGATCGAGCGCGTGGTGCTGTTGGCGCATGGTCCGCAGATTCGCGCGAGCGACCTGCCGCTCACGCTGCCTGGAGCCGGCGCGCCATCCGCATCCTCTCCCGCCATCTCGCTCGCGGAACTCGAGCGGCGGCACATCGAGACAGTGCTGCACACCGCCAACTGGCACCAGGGCCGCGCGGCCTCGGCACTCGGCATCAGTTCCAAGACCCTGTATCGCAAGATACGGGAGTATGGCTTCGTGCGGCCGAACGGCGTGGAGTGACGCCATGCGGATTCTCGTGATCGAGGACGATCCGACGGTCGGGCAGTACGTGAAACGGGGGTTGGAGGAACACCGGTGGGCCGTGGACCTCGCGACGGATGGTGAGGAAGGCGAGCGCCGGGCGAATTCCGAGGCCTACGACCTCATCGTGCTGGACATGCGGCTGCCGGGCAAGAGCGGAATGGAAGTGCTGCAGTCCCTGCGCGCCAGGGGATTCCAGCGACCCGTGCTGGTGCTCACGGCGCAGGACGCCGTGGATGCCAAGGTCACGACGTTGCGCGCCGGCGCGGACGATTATGTGACCAAGCCATTCGCCTTCGAGGAGTTGCTCGCGCGCGTGGAGGCGCTGGCGCGTCGCCCCCGCTCCATCGCGTCGCAGACGCTCACCGTCAGCGACCTGGTCATCGACCAGGCGAAGCGCGAGGTGCGACGCTCGGGCGAGCTCATCGAACTCACGCCGAAGGAGTACACGGTGCTGGAGTACCTGGCGCGCCACCTCGGCCGCGTGATGAGCCGCACGCTCATCACGGAGTATGCCTGGGGGTATCACTTCGATCCGGGGACGAACATCGTGGACGTGGTGATCAACCACCTGCGCAAGAAGATCGACGCGAAGCACCAGCAGAAGCTCATCACCACGGTGCGTGGTGTCGGCTACGCGCTGAAGGAGTAGGCGCGCTCCATGGCCACGCTGCGCGCCCGGCTGACGGTCGCCTACGGGTTCGCGCTCGTTGGCAACGTCATCCTGTTCGCGGGTGCGTTGTACTTTGCGCACAACGCGCGCGGCACGCAGCTCAGGCAGCTGGGCCGCGTTGCCGTGGATCAGGGAGAACGGACGTTGTTCCTCATCCGCGCCGCGGCGCGCGAGGGACGCACGCTCACGGAGCGCCGCCCGTGCGGCGAACCGCGTGACCAGCTCTGTGTCTTCGCCACCACCGATCTCGTCGAGCTGCTGGATCGGGTGCCCGGCTACTACGTCGTGTACGATCGAGACGACCGGCAGATCTACAGCTCGGTCGGAATCAGGATGCTGTCCGATGAGGACCGGCTCGCCATCGATCGCGCGGCCGTGCACCTCGCCCCTGACGGCGAGGCGGCGGAGGTGCCCGTGACCGAGAAGAACTTCGGCGGCGGCCTCCTGCTCGCCGCGCGTCCTGATTCCGCACTCCGGTTCATCACGCGGGTCGTCGCCGGCGTCCCCACCACGGTGCTGGAACTGACGCCGAGCGTGCTCGTTGGCACGATGGTGGTGATTTTTCCCTTCCTGATCCTGGCGTCGATCGGCGTGTCTTATGCCATCGCGGGGCAGGCGCTCGAGCCGATCGAGCAGATCATCAACGAGGTGGAGGCGATCACCGACGGCCGATCGCTGCACCGACGACTGCCCTCCGACCTGGGCAGCGATGAACTCTCGCGCCTGGGCACGACCCTGAACGCGATGGTCGGGCGCCTGGAGACATCGTTCGGCGCACTGCGTCGCTTCACGGCGGATGCGTCCCACGAACTCAAGACGCCCCTCACGGTCATGCGCGCCGACGTCGAGCGGGCCATGCATCCCAATGCTGCGGGAAGTGAAGCCATGCAGGCGCTGGAGGAGGCGCTGCAGGAGACCGCGCGGATGTCGGACCTGGTGGACGGCCTGCTCACCCTGGCGCGCGCCGACGAGGGTCGCTTCGACCTGCATCGCGAGCCCGTCGCGCTCGGCCCACTGGTGCGCGACGTGTATGAAACCGCCGTCATCCTCGGCGAGCATGCGGGGCAGCGCGTCTCCCTCACGGTGCTGGAGGAGGCCATGGTGGGCGGTGATGCGCACCGGTTGCGGCAACTCTTTCTCAACCTGATCACCAACGCCATCAAGTACACCGCGCGTGGCGGGAGCGTGGAGCTTTCCCTGAGTCGGCTGCTCGGCGCGGAAATCGCGTTCACCGTTCGAGACACTGGTATCGGCATCTCGGCGAGCGACCTGCCGTACGTCTTCGACCGGTTTTGGCGGGCTGATCGGGCCCGGTCGCGCGGGAGTGAGCGGAGCGGGTTCGGCCTTGGTCTCGCGATCAGCCAGTGGATTGCGCAAGCGCACGGTGGCCGAGTGACCGCACAGTCGCGGCTGGGGCGCGGGTCGATATTCACGGTGGTGCTACCGATGCTCGCGCCGGATGGCGAGGCGGGGCGGGATGTGCTGGCAAACGCGCGTGAAGCGGGCGGGTAGACCAGCTTCACGAAATCTTAATCCACGCGCAGTTCCCCTCGGGTGGCTTCGTCGTATGTTGCGATGTGGAAGTGGCGTCCGGTCCTTTACCCACGGGAAGGTCTGAGAGGACATGTTCAACAACCTGCTCGAGTCGAAGCCGAAGAAGCAGCGGAGTACGGGAGGCCTGGTGTTCAGCGGCATCCTGCACGCGTTGCTTGGCGTGGGTGCCGTGTATGGCACCCTTCAGGCGAAGGAGAAGTTCGACAAGCCGAAGGCGGAGAAGGTGGACTTCGTCGACGTGAAGAAGAAGGAGCCGCCGCCGCCGAAGGAAGAGCCGAAGCCGGTGCCCAAGCAGATCGTGGTTGCGCCGCCTCCGCCCAAGGGCTTCCAGGTGCTCACGGCTCCCATCAAGGTGCCGGATGTGCTGCCGGACATCGACCTGTCCAAGAAGGTCACGGACGAAGCCGATTTCTCGGGGAAGGGTGTGCAGGGCGGCGTCGGCAAGGGTGTCGTTGGCGGCACGGGCCCGGTGAACACGGACCAGCCGTACTTCGAGTTCCAGGTGGAGAAGCAGGTGCAGCAGATTCCCGGTACGGGCAACCTGCGGTACCCGGACATGCTCCGCTCTGCCAACGTCGAGGGCGAGGTGCTCGCCCAGTTCGTCGTCGATGCGGATGGCCGCTACGAGGCCGGCACCTTCAAGGTGCTCAAGTCCAGCCATGACCTGTTCACGCAGGCCGTGAAGAACGCACTGCCCAACATGCGCTTCTATCCTGCGGAAGTGGGCGGCAAGAAGGTCAAGCAGCTCGTGCAGCAACCGTTCACCTTCTCGCTCAGCAAGGGCGAATAACTTCTTCGGAGACAAAGAATGGATCTCTCGCTGATGGACATGTGGAGCTCGATGGGCCCTGTCGCCAAAGGTATTGTCTTCGTCCTGGCGATCATGTCCATCTATTCGCTCACCGTGATGGTCTCCAAGTGGTGGAGCCTCCGGAAGGCACAGAAGGAAACCATCAAGTTCGCGCCCGAGTTCTCGCAGTTCCTCGAGGAAGACAACCTCACCGAGGCGATCAAGCTGGCCGAGAGCTACAAGAAGTCGCATGTCGCGCTCGTGCTGGGTGGTGCGCTCGGTGAAGTGAAGCCGCTCATCCAGGACGGCTCGGTGACGGTGTCGGACATCAACTCGGCAGAGCGCGCGGTCGAGCGCAACATGCTGCTCGAGATCACCAACCTGAAGCGCGGCCTGGCCGTGCTGGCCACGGTGGGCGCCACGGCGCCGTTCGTCGGACTGCTCGGCACCACCATCGGCATCATCAACGCCTTCCAGGGCATGGCCAAGTCCGGCTCGGGCGGTCTTGCGGCCATCGGCGGTGGTATCTCCGAGGCACTGGCAACCACGGCGCTCGGATTGCTCGTCGCGATTCCGGCCGTGTGGGCGTACAACTACTTCCAGACCAAGATCGACAACCTCACCGTCGAGATGACCTACGTCTCGAAGGAAATGATCGATTATCTCATCAAGGGCGTCTCGGGTGAGTTCGGCCGGTCGCGGTTCACGCGCGAGTTCAACGCGTCGTCCGGCGCCAACGCACCGCTGACCTGATCGCGTCCTACTCTTTGGAGGTAGCTCGATGTCAATGTCCGCAGGAGGGGGCGGCAACAGCGTGAAGGCAGAGCCGAACGTGACACCCATGATCGACGTCATGCTCGTGCTGCTCATCATCTTCATGGTGGTCACGCCCGCCTTGCTCGCTGGATTCAACGCGGTTCCGCCCACGGGGCAGAACCTGAAGGACCATCCGGAAGACGCGGAGACCGACCAGGTGCTCGGCATCGACCATGATGGCAATTACTACCTGAACAAGAAGCCCATCGCCAAGACCGCGATCGAAGCCGAGATCAAGCGGATCTACGATACGCGGACGACGGACAAGGTGATGTACCTGAAGGCCGACAAGGATCTCCTGTACTCGAAGGTCGTGGATGCCACCGACATGGCGGCCAAGAACGGCGTTCGCGTGCTCGGGCTCATCGGCGAGCAGCGCGGTCTCTCCACCGTCGCTGGCGATTCGAAGGCTCCACCACCGAAACCCTAGAGGCGCCGACAATGGCTTTCAGTTCAGGTGGAAGTGGCGGGCTGACGAACGGGATCAACGTCACGCCGATGATCGACGTGCTGCTCGTGCTGCTCATCATCTTCATGGCGGCGCTGCCGACCATGCGAAAGACGGTGGACGTACAGCTGCCCGATCCCACGCCGGCGCTCGCGCCGCCAGGCGCGCAGTCGAACCAGATCGTGCTCGAAGTCTCGGGAACGGATTACCTGATCAACTCCGAGAAGGTCGACGAGTCGCATCTCGCCGGGCGTCTGAAGGAGATCTATGATCCGCGTCCGGAAAAGGTCATCTTCGTGAAGGGATCGCCCGACGTGAAATACGAGCGGATCATCCACGCCATGGACATCTCGCGTGGCGCGGGGGTCAAGGTCATCGGCGTTCCGCCCAAGGACACGCCCGGTACCACGAAGTAGTCGATCGGGCGAATCGTCCCGCTCGGCAGCGTGACGTACGGCGGACGAACCTTTCGAGGGTCGTCCGCCGTATAACGTTCATCCCTTTTGTCGTCCCGAACGACGGCGAAGGACCTGCTTTCTCATGGTGCACAATGACCTTTCCGGACGACGCAGGAACGCATGACCCTCCGGCCCGCCCTGCGTATCGTGTCCCCGTCGGGCTTCCACGGCGCGACGAGGGACGACGACAGGGCGTGATCGTGTCCGTGCTCGTGCACGCCGTGATCATCGCGCTGTTGCTGATGCCCATCGTGTTCGCGCACAGTGCCATCACCCGCATCGAGCAGGGGGCGGGCGGTGCAGGGCCCGCCGGTGGTGGCGGGGGAGGCGCCAGTGGCGTGACCGGCGCGCGGGAGACACTGCGCTACGTCCGCGTCACGCGGAATCCGGTGCCCACGCCGGCTGTGCTGCCTCCCGTTCCCATGCCAGTCGTGGTGCCGGTGCCCGTGCCCCAGGCAGTGCCGCAACCCGTGCCGGTCACCAAGGCTCCCGATGTTGTCGCCACCCCTGCGCCGACAGCGATCGTGGCCAGCGCAGGAGCCGGCGTCGGAAGCGGGCGCGATGGAACCACTGGCAATGGACCGGGCAGCGGTGGTGGCATCGGCGCTGGAACAGGTGCTGGTCGTGGCTCGGGGGTGGGGCCGGGAACAGGCGGCGGCACACAGGCCAATTATCCGCCGTCCCCCATCGAGTTCTTCCTGCCACCCCTGCCGCCGCCGTCGAGCGTGCGAGGCTTTCGCTTTGTGGCCGAGTTCGACGTGGATTCCACGGGCAGGGTCATGCATGTCGATTTTTCGCCGACGCGAGACGGTGACTACAACCGGCGACTCTCGAGCGTGTTGAGTTCCATGCGATTCCGACCCGGTACGCGGCCCGATGGCTCGCCGCTGCGCATGAAGGCGCAGGTCAGCTACGAGTTCTGATCAGGGCGAGATCGCACTGCGCGGTCGCTCGGTCTAGCGGCAGTTCACGCCCCCCCCTACATTTTGGGATTATCAATGAAACGCCGCCGGCACCTGCCGACGACGCCACGTCCGCTTTCCCGTCCCCTGCATGAGCAGCTCGGCCGTCCCGACCGACGCCACGCCGCAGTCCCATGGCGGATCCTCAAAAAGCAATGTCGTGTTCCGCCGCGATGATCGGATGATCAGCGCGGTCTCCTTCGCGGGCATTTCCACCTTTTACGCAACATGACGCCAACGCAGTCCTCGCTCATTTACGTCGTCATCGGCGCCAGCGCGCTCGCGCTGGTCTTCGCGATCCTCCTGGCGCGCTGGGTGTTGTCCCGCAGCCGCGGGACGCCCGAGATGCAGAAGATCTCCAACGCCATTCAACAGGGAGCCGAAGCCTACCTCGCGCGGCAATACAAGACGATCGGCCTGCTGTCGCTCGTCGTCGCGGCGCTGCTGGGCATCGGCTACGGCTACTTCCGCCACACGACGGCGAATGATCCCGTGCAGGATCCCAAGACGTTCGCGATGTACGTCACGGCGTCGTTCCTGCTCGGCGCACTGAGTTCCGCGGTCGCCGGCTACGTCGGCATGTGGGTCTCCATCCGCACGAACATCCGCGTGGCGGCTGCGGCAATGACGTCGCTCAACGACGCGTTGCAGACCGCGTTGCGCGGGGGCGCGGTGTCCGGCCTGTTCACGGTGGCAATGAGCCTGCTCGGCGTGGGCGGCCTGTTCGCGGCGCTCTCGGCCATGGCGCCGCAGGGCATGGACGCGAACGAATGGGCGAGGCACATCCCCTTCCTCATCGTCGGCTACGGATTTGGCGCGTCGTTCGTCGCGCTGTTCGCGCAGCTCGGCGGGGGCATCTATACCAAGGCCGCCGACGTCGGGGCCGACCTCGTCGGCAAGGGGGGAGCGGGGATTCCCGA
>JACMOE010000572.1 GCA_014378185.1 Gemmatimonadaceae bacterium
CGAGGAATTCATCCACGCGAAGTTCGGATGCCAGCCCAGTCACAACTTCTGGCGAGCCACACCCTTCCGGGCGGTGAGACATGACTGTTGCGCGCGTCGGCGTTCTTTGCGCCGCGATTTGGCTAGTCCCACGTCCTCTGATGGCGCAGCGCCTTGCAGCTGTTGGCGTCGTACATCAGACCGTTTTGGCGGTGGCGCCATTGCTCGCGCCCTCCTCCGACTCGTCGCACCGAACCGGAGCTCGAGCCGCCGTTACTTTCGTCGGCGCCGCGGTCGGTGCCTATGCCGGCGTCGCTGCAGTCGAGATCTATCGTGCCACTCATGGCATCTCCTCTCATCGCGGCAAACGCGGCGCGGATTACGTGGGCGCGGTCATCGGCGCGGCCTTGCTCGGCGGCGGCACCTGGCTCTTGAGTGGCAAATGGCTCTAGCCGATAGGCTGCGCTGCCGTTCATGCGCGCAATCTGGCGGCGCATCCCCCGTCCAGCGAGCGTAGCGAGCGGCCCGTCCCCCGCCCGTCCCCGTCAGCCGTGCAGCGGCAACACCACGCTGAACGTCGATCCCTTGCCCGGCGCACTCACCACCTCGATGTGCCCGCCCAGCAACGTGCACAGCCGACGGGATATGTAGAGACCCAGCCCCGTGCCGCCATGCCGACGCGTGAGACCGCTGTCCACCTGCACAAAAGGCCGGAACAACCGCATCAGCTCATCGTCCGGAATGCCGATGCCGGAGTCCTCCACGTCGATCCACACCGCGCTCCCGCGCACCTCGAGCCGCACGGACACACTGCCGCTCTCGGTGAACTTCACCGCATTGCCCAGCAGGTTCACCAGAATCTGCCGCACCTTGTCGATGTCGCTCGTCATGCGCACGGACGCCCGCGGCAGTGACACCTTCACCGCAAGCTTCTTCTGGTCGGCCAGGGGCTGCACCACCGCTACCGCCGCGCGCACCAGGTCCTCCGCCAGGAACTCGCTGGGCCGCACGATCTCCCGCCCCTCCTCCAGGCTCGAGAACGACAGGATCTCCTCGATCATGGCCGAGAGGTGCGTCGTCACCGATCGCATGCGCTCGAGGATGTCGAGCTGCGAATCGCTCACCGGGCCGATCACCTGGTCGATGAGCAGCTCGTTGTACCCGGCCAGCGCCGTGAGCGGCGTGCGCAACTCGTGGCTCATCGTCGCCAGGAAGCGGCCCTTCGCCTTGTCCGCGCTCTGCGCCTGGAGCAACAGCAGCGACTTGTGCACCGCCAGCGCCGCATGGTCGGCCACCACGGTCAGCCGTGCAATCTCGGCCTGGTTGAATGGGACCTGTCCTACCCCTCGCGCAATCGCGATGACGCCGAGCGTCTCGCCGTGCGCGCGGAGGGGCGCAAGCAGCATGGGCCCCAGCGCGAGGTCGGGCGCCACGCGCATGAGCGGCCGACCAGAGTCCCGATAGTTGCCCTCCACCACGATGCGCTGCTCGGTGATGGCCTGCATGAGCAGCGAGCCCTCGAGCTCGAAGACCTGCGCACGCGCCGGTGCCAGGTCTCCCACGGCAGCCACCACTTCGCCTCGCTGGCCGATGACGCGCAGCACCGCGGCGGCGCTGGCATTGCACTGCCGCGTCGCGATATCGCACAGCGCACCCAGCACCTCCGCCACGTCCGTCACCTCGGCAAGTCGCCGCGCGATGTCGTTCATCGCCGCACGCTCGTCGTCCGTATCCGGCCGCGCTTCAAGCACCAGCCCGTCACCGGCGCGATGCACCTCGCATACGAGGCGGGCCGGAATTTCGTCCGCGCGCGCGCAGCACAGCGTCAGCATCACGGTTCGCTGCCGGCCGTCGGCCAGCACGGAGCGCAACTCGGCTTCGGCATGTTCCTCGGCTGCGCCCAGCAACGTGGAAATCGGCGAACCCGCAGTGATTGGCTGGCTCAGCCACGACGCCCATCGCGCATTCGCGTAGGCAATGTGCAGGTCGCGCGCGAGCACCAGCACGCCGAGCTCCAGCGTATCGAGCAGCTGTGCCGGCTCCGCCGCGGCGCTGCGCACGGGGGGAGGAACCGAGGGAGTGCGGTCGCCCGTGCGTGCGCTCACGTCTCCCCTACTGGCTCCGGTCACCGCGCACGGCGGACCACATCAATAAGTGACCGGAACCCGGTGCGGCGCGGTTGCGTGAGCGCCCGTGGGCGCATCCACTCCACGCGGGCGGAAGGCGCCCTGCAGCAGGGCCACGGCCTCACCCGCCTTGAGGTTTGGCAGGTAGATCACTCCCGCAATTCCACTGAGCTCCGCGGACGTGTACTCCTCCGGCCGGCGCGTGAGGCTCACCGCAAGGACAGGCACCTCCTGGAGCGCATCAGCTCGAGACCACTCCTCCAGCACCGACGGGTTCAGCAGGTCGGCGTCCGCCACCACCAGGTGCGGCTCGAAATGCGCCGCGGCCAGCGGCGCGGCAGACACTCCCGTTGCGCACTCGCATTGCACGTCCAGCGTGCCGAACAGGCGGCACAGGTGCTCGCTCAGGTACTGATGACGCCCAACGCACAGCAGTCTCATCCCGCAATATACCTCCCTGGGCCCGATATGTTCATCCGCCACACTTCCCTGGCGTCAAACGAGCTGTTCGAGGGCATCATGCAGCGCCTTCGCGCTCGCGGGCCGCGTGTCGCGGTCGCGCGCCAGGGCATGCATCACCAGCGCACTCAGGCCCGGCGGCACGTCGTCGTGCAGCGCATGCGGCGTGGGCGGCGTCTCCTCCAGCACCTTCGCGATCAGCACCATCGGTGACGTCGCCTCGAAGGGCAGCCGGCCGGTGAGGCACTCGTACATCACCACACCCGCGGAGTAGACGTCGGCGCGAGCATCCACGTCGTCGCCCAGGAGCTGCTCCGGGGCCATGTACTCCGGCGTGCCGATCACCATGCCGGCCTGCGTCAGCCCCTGCTGTGGAGTGCGCGAGGCAAGGCGCGCAATGCCGAAGTCCATCACCTTGAGCGTACCGTCGCCCTCCACCACCATGTTCTGCGGCTTGATGTCACGATGGATCACGCCCGCTTCATGCGCCACCTCCAGTGCCCGGCAAAGTTGCCTGGCGATAGGCAGCAGCACGGCCGACGGTAGCCGGCCTCGCGCGCGCACCAGGTCCTTGAGCGACGTGCCCTCCACGAATTCCATCGTGATGAAGTACAGTCCGCGCGCCTCGCCCAGGTCGTGCGTGCGCACCACGTTGCGATGCGAAATCTTGCGCGCCAGGCGGATCTCGCTCTTGAACCGCTCCAGCGCGGTCTCGTCCGCGGCAATCAGTTCCGGCTTCAGCGTCTTGATGGCCACGACTTCCTGGAGCTCGCGGTCCACGGCGCGGTAAACCATCCCCATGCCACCGGCACCAAGCAGCGCCGTGATGTCGTATCGCACGCCGAGCGACTGGCCTGGCATCAGGGTGCCCCCCATCGGAGCGGTGGTACCTGCCATCATGTGCGTGGCGTCGCCCGCGGCCGGGAGCGTGGGCGCGGGCAACGCGGGGCC
>JACMOE010000573.1 GCA_014378185.1 Gemmatimonadaceae bacterium
ACCGAACGGTCTGCCATGAGGAGCCTCCCGAGTGTATGCGGGCAGATTCGCCCGCTTTGCCTGGATGAAGCAGATCCTTCGCGTTGCTCCCTTCGCGTTGCTCCCTTCGCATTCGCTCAGGTCGCGCACGATGACGCGTGGCGTCAGCTCATCCAGTTGACGCCAGCTTCCTTGTTCCACTTCGTGGTCATCTTCTTCGCCTGCGTCCAGAATCCGATCGACCCCTTGCCGGTGATGTCACCCACGCCGAACCTGGAGTCGTTCCACCCACCGAACGAGAAGGGCTCGCGCGGCACGGGTACCCCGACGTTCACACCGACCATGCCGGCGCTGGCGTGCTCCATCACGTATCGCGCGACACTGCCGCTCTCGGTGAACACCGACGCAGCGTTCCCGTACGGCGATGCATTCTCGATCTCCAGCGCCTCGGACACGTCCTTCGCACGGACGATCACCAGCACGGGACCGAACACCTCCTCTTGCGCGATACGCATGTCCGGCGTCACGTGGTCGATGATCGTCGGGCCGATGTAGTAGCCTTCCTCGCGTCCCGCGACCTTCGTCCCTCGTCCATCCACGACGATGGTCGCGCCGGCGGCTTCCGCTTCGTCGATGTATCGGGTGATCCGCTCCAGCGCGGCGGCCGAGATCACCGGGCCAACGTCCGTCCCCGGCACCATCGCGCGCGCAACCTCCGCCATCCGCGTGATGACGTGCTCGGTGTCCGCTACCGCCACCATCACCGACGCGGCCATGCACCGCTGGCCGGCGCAACCGGACATCGAGGCCACGATGTTCGTGGCCGCCATCTCGCGATCGGCGTCGGGCATCACGATGAGGTGATTCTTCGCGCCACCCAGTGCAAGGCACCGCTTGAGGTGGCTTGTCGCGCGGCGATACACGATCTGCGCGACCTTCGTGGAGCCGACGAAGCTCACCGCGGCGATTCCCGGATGATCGCAGATCGCTTCCACCGCTTCCTGCCCGCCGTGCACCACCTGCAGCACGCCGGGTGGCAGACCCGCCTCCTGCAGCAACTCCACGATGCGACGCGCGCTGAGCGGCACGAGTTCCGACGGCTTGAGGATCATGCAGTTGCCGAGGGCGATCGCGTTGGGGATCGACCAGTTCGGCACCATGATGGGAAAGTTGAACGGAGTGACCGACGCCACCACGCCCACCGGATAGTGCTCCACGCGGCATTCGACGCCGCGGCTCACCTCCAGCACCTCACCCGTCACGAGCTGCGGCAGCGAGCAGGCGAACTCGGTCAGCTCCGCCGACTTGAGCACCTCGGCGCGCGCCTCGCTGGTGATCTTGCCGTTCTCCTCGGTGACGAGCGCCGCCAGCTCGTCGATGTGCTTCTCGAGCAACGTCTTGTAGCGGTAGAGGACCTGGACGCGCTCCTTGATTGGCGTGCCGCTCCAGCCCGGCAGGGCGGCATGAGCGGCGATCACGGCGGCGTCGACATCGCGCGCCGATGAGAGTGGCACACGGGAGAGAATCCGCCCGCTGCTCGGGTCGTACACATCCAGCTTCGGGGCATCCGGCGACACGAAAGCGCCACCGATGCAGTTCTGCACTTCGGCGTATTTCATGGGCCAACATGCCAGTTGGCCGACGCGTCGGCAAGCGTCCCCGGACGGTCGCCCGGTCCCAGGAGAACGAAGCGGCTAGATCGCCCGCGACTCCGGCGGAGTGTGCCGCGGCGCACGGCCCGTCGTCTTCGCCCGGTCGCCCACCGACTGCACGAGGGCGGCCAGACGCTGGCGTTCAAGGGGCAGGGTGAGATCGGCCAGCACGGCACGCTGGAGTGCGGGTAGCAGCGGAGCGGGAGCGGTGGACGCGGTGCGATAGAGGAGACGGGCCCCGCCTGCCGCGATGGGCACCCGCAACAGCTCCGCGCCTGCGCTGCTGGCGAGCGAGCGCTCCACGATCAGCACGAGCGGCGGCGAGTCCGCGGCCACCTCGCGAGCGTCTTGCAGCGTGGCCGCCACGACGGGCCGGTGGCCAACTCCCGCGAGCGACTGGGCGAGACCTTCCAGCAGGGCGACATCGCCGCCAACCAGCATCACATGCGTCATCAGGTACTGCACTCCTTTGGTCGTCGTGCGCTGCGCGGACATCTCGCGCCAGCCGAGCACTACCCCAGCCCAGGAAACATCGCGCTCTCCACCAGCTTCTGCAGGAGTTGAAGCGCGAAGTATGCCACGATTGGAGTGATGTCCACCAGCCCGATCGACGGGATGACGGCGCGCAGCGGGCGAAGCATCCATTCGGTGACACCGAACGACCACCGAATCCACCGGCTGTAGGCCATCCGCGGAAACCACGAGGACAGGACGCGGATGAGGAGTGCGAAGCGGAGGAAGGCGAAGGTCCAGCGCACGAGCAGATACAGAATGCCCAAGCCCCCGATCGTCGACGCGATCAGCGCCTCACGTATGAGGCCGGCAACGACGTCCACCCCAGCGAGCGCCAGCGCGGCCATGACGACGTAGAGCACCAGCCCCCACCACGGGGTCGCGGTCGCATGCCCGCCCATGCGCATCACCTGGCGCTCGACGCCGGCCAGGCGCGGATCCACGTTGGCGCGTACGAACCTGGCGATTCCGCCGAACGGATTGAGCTTCCGCGCCCGCACCGCCCAGTCCATCGTCGCCACGACCGCCAGCACCACGCCGATCACGAGGAAGATGGAGCGGAGGGCGGCAGACAGGCCGATGAGGGCGGAGAGCAGTTGGTCCATGCGTCAAAGGTGTCGGTGCGTGGCGACCGCTTCAAGTGCGTGCGTCACCGGCGATAGATTTTCTTGCACTCCTCTCACGCACCGACTGATGCCCGCTGCCCGTTCAGCCCGCCGCTACTGGCTCGTGAAGTCCGAGCCCGACTCCTTCTCCTTCCACGACCTGCTGGCGGCGAAGGGACGCACGACCTGCTGGGACGGCGTGCGCAACTACCAGGCGCGCAACACCATGCGCGACGACATGAAGAAGGGAGATCTCGTCTTCTTCTACCACTCGAGCACGGATCCCGCCGCGATCGTCGGCATCGCCGAAGTGACGCGCGAGGCCTATCCCGACCACACCGCGCTGGATCCCGCCGACTCCCACTTCGATCCGAAGAGCAAGGCAGAGTCGCCCACGTGGTGGATGGTGGATCTGAAGGCGGTCACGACACTCGCGCAGCCGATCACGCTTGCGCAACTCCGCGGGGTGAAAGGACTGGAGAAGATGGTGCTGCTGCAGAAGGGCAGCCGGCTGAGCGTGCAGCCGGTATCGGGGAAGGAGTGGGAAATCATTACTTTGTTGTAGGCCACTCGCGAATTCTTCAGCTACTGGGACGCCGACGGGGAATCCAGGTAACGTGTGTCCCGTTCGGCGTTCACGGTTTCGCGTTCACTGACGGACGGGCAACGGCGTTTCCCGCTGTCATCCCACGGGAGCACAGCGAGCGTTGGGATCTGGTGTCCCGTAGAACGGGCCTGCCAGGCCATGCCGCAGCGAGAGTCGATCCCGGCATGCTTCGCATGCGGGATCACAGGACACGCCGCTGCCCCTCCGTCTGTGCACGCCGAACGGAAATCGCAAAATGGGCAACACGATACCTGGATTCCCCGGAGGCGTCCCAGTAGCCGATGGGATTCGGTAGTGGGCTACAACGACCTGACGAGCAACCAGACCCCGCTCACCGCCCCCACCACCGCGACAGCCCCCCGCACGAACGTCTGCGGAATCCCCTGCGCCAGGCGCGCACCCAGATACCCCCCCGTGATCGCACCGGTGGCCATCGTGAGCGCGACAGGCCAGTCCACGATGCCGCTGAAGGCAAAGGTGCCCGCTGCCACGGCATTCATGCAGGACCCCGACCAGTTCTTCAAGCCGTTCATGCGGTGAATGTTGGTGAGTCCCATGAAGCCGAGGGCCGCGAGCATGAAGATCCCGACACCGGCGCCGAAGTAGCCGCCGTAGACTCCCACGGTCAGCTGAAACGCGAGCATTGGCAACGCTGGCGGCCGGGACACCAGGGTACCCTCGTCCAGCGGCGCACCGTCGTGGCGCCGTGCCCATTGCATCACGGGACGCTGGAGGACGAACAGCGCCGTCGCGCCGAGCACGAGCCACGGCACCACGTGATCGAACGTGGTGCCGGGTG
>JACMOE010000067.1 GCA_014378185.1 Gemmatimonadaceae bacterium
GCTCGTACTCGTCCTCGGCCTCCGGATTGTGCGCGAGGTATTCGCGAAGCTTTCCGCCCGCATCGGGTACCATGGTGCGCAACTTGAAGACGCGAATGGGAGCGCCGTTGCGTCCTTCGCGCACCTGCGAAAAGAACGCCGGCCCGGGGCTGTTGACCTTTACCAGGATGGCGCAGATGGCAATGATCGGCAGGACGAGCAGCGTAATGGGGACCGCGAGCAGCAGGTCGAAGGATCGCTTGACGAATTGATTGACTGAAGAGAAGCGCAGGTGGGACACGCTCAGGGCACAGTACGAACCCAGCGCCAATGGGCGGACGGATAGATTCGCCAATCCGACGAGGCTGGGGAAGACGTACATGCGAGGCAGGCGTTCCGTGTACAGGTTGAGCACTTCCAGCAGCCGCGTTGGCCCAGCCTCACGCGGGCTCAGCGCCATCATGCCGTGGCGCACGACGTAGGGAAATTCGTACTCCATTCCCTGCTCGATCGATGCCAGAATCGGAATGCCGAGAATCTGTCTGCTCCCGTCCGGCGACACTTCGTCGCCAAAACAACCCACGGGAACGAGGCCGAGTTCGGGCTGCGTGATCATCTCGCGAATGGCGCGCCGCGCATTTGCGCCGCTCCCCAGGATGATCACGGGTATGCCGAAAAGCTGGCGGCGTCGCAACCAGACACGGGCGAAGGCGCGCGTAAAGTGTACGACGAACGGCACCATCAGCCAGGGCAGGAGCATGAGAATGGCGACGACCGGCGCTCCGCCCGCCGCGATTCGCGAAACGAAGTCGAGGAACCCGATGGCGAGCGCCGAGAGGAAGGAACGTCGCACCTCTTCAGTAGGGGGCAAGCCGATGGCCGGGTACAACCTGCCCACAGACCGGAACGCGATCCACGGCACGAGCAGCCACGGGTGGAGGGATGTCCAGTCGAGCTCCTCGTGGAATGCGAGCGCGGCTCCAACGACCACGGCGGTGCAGAGCATCCACGCGACGACATCGGCGGCGACGAATGCGACCACCGCTGCCCAGCCGGCGTTCACCCGCCAGTGAAGCGGGCCTCCGTCAGCGCTGTTGGTATCCGTGGCCCTGGGCTCCGGCATCATCGCTCCGCGCCTCTCAATTCGGGACGCGGGTACGAACGCGCAGCAGGCGCGCCCTGAGGTCGGTGAGCAGGCCGAAAGACGCCTTCTCGTCGCCCCTGCGGAGGACATAGGCATCTCCCTTGCGCAGCCGGTCGGTTTGGCACCACATCGCCATTCCTGCTCATTCTCTCCTTGCCGGGTGGGAACACGGATGGCATTTTCAGTCGTTCAGTGTCAAGATGTCTCATTTCAGCGCGTCAGACCAGAGCGTCGTCAGAATTCATGACAGGGAGCGCAGATGGAGGATAATAAAAAGTTGCTCCGGACGCTGCTTCTGGAGGATGATCCGGTCCAGGTTATGCTGGTGGAACTCGAGCTTCACCAGCACTTGGGCACGGAGATCGAACTGACGCAGGTGGATTCTTTGGCGGACGCCCTTTCGCTGCTCGCCAAGCAGCGTTTTGATGTGGCATTGGTGGACCTGAACCTGACCGATTCGCGTGGCCCACTCATTCTAACGCGGCTCAAGGAGGCGGCTCCGTCGATGCCGCTGGTGGTGTGCACGGGCCACGAGACGAAGGACATATACGACGAATGCGTGGCGGCGGGCGCGGTGGCAATTCTCGTCAAGCAGCGGGCGTACTCGCACTCGATCATGGATGCGTTGCGGGTTGCAGCCAGCTAGGATGAAGCACATGCCCCCGTCGCTTCGCCTACAGGATAATGACGCGGTGCAGACCGAGCCGTTGTTTCAGACGGACTGGTGGTTCGACGCAGCGACGGGCGGACGGTGGGACCTGGCGACTGTGCAGCGCGATGGCGAAGTCGTTGCATCATTGCCGTTCCAGATCAAGCGTCGCGGCGGCCTTCGCTTCATCGCACTCCCGCGATATACGCGCACGGTCAGCCCTCGATTGCTCGTGCCACCCGGCAAGCCGGTCACGCGGCTCGGTCGCTCGATCACGCTGCTCGGTGAGCTGATGTCGAGTCTCCCTCCGCACGACCGCCTCGAGCTGACGCTCACTCCTGGATCGCAGCTCGAATTCCCCTACGTCGCGCTCGGCTACCTTGTCAGCCACAACTTCACGTTCGTGACGCAGCCGCATCGCTCCGAAGACGAGGCGTGGGCGGGAATGGAGCAGAAGACACGTAACGTCGTGGCGTCAGCGGCGAAGCGGCTGTCGGTCGAGCAGCATTCGGACCTCGGCCGATTCATCGCCCTCGCGCGCGCCGAACGTGGACACGCGCAAAGCGAACATGACTTTCCGGCCATCAAGCGCATCTTCGAGGCGTGCTCCGCTCGCGCGCAAAGCGTGATTCTGTCGGTGCGGGATGAGCAGGGCGACGCGGGTGCGTGCGTGCTCGTGTGGGACAACGAGCGAGTGTACCACTGGCTGTCGGCCCGGGCGCCGGCGCGGGCAGGCACCGGCGGTGGAAGCCTGCTCGTCTGGGAGGGAAT
Organism: Gemmatimonadaceae bacterium; assembly: GCA_014378185.1. Classification (GTDB taxonomy): domain Bacteria; phylum Gemmatimonadota; class Gemmatimonadetes; order Gemmatimonadales; family Gemmatimonadaceae; genus AG11. The sequence goes on from JACMOE010000067.1 coordinate 2,544, forward strand.
AAAGTTCGCCCTGCAGCGAGGACTCACGTATGACGCCGATGGCTTCGCGACGACGCAGTCCGCACTGTTCCTGATGCGCTTCGGCCTCGAACCGCTGGCTCGTCCGGTTGTCAGCCGCGGCTCGCGGGCATGGCGCTTTGCGTTTCTGGTGAGAACGGCATTGTCCCCCAATCGCGACGACCTCTTCTACCGCGCATGATCGCTTTGCAGCTGTTCCCGCCACTGAGCTGCAGCCCGGAACGGCCATGCACCGTTCAACCGGTCTCGCCATGGCACTGGGCGGCGCAATGTACGGGACTTCGCCTGATGGTGGCAGCCGCTGCATTGGAATCGTGCGCCCTGCATTGATGGCGCGGGTACGGCCTGCGCCGTTGTGAGAAAAACGGGGGAGGCGACGTGTGTCGCCTCCCCCGCTCAGTCTCAGCCTCACGCGCATGACGTCAGGCGTTGCGATCAATGCATCCGTTGAATTTCGGATTGTTGCGCTCGTCCGTGACGATGGGAAAATTCACGTCGGCTCCATAATCGCCGCCCTTGTAGTGAATCCCCACCGGGAACACGTCCGTCACTGCGCGTCCATACTGCCGCACCAGTCGCCGCATGTCTCCGAGACGCTGGCCACGGCTGAACGTCCAGAACGCCTTTTCCCGGAACTGCAGGCTCACACGGGCGGCATCCGTGCCCGGATCGACCAGCGGTGCGAGTGCCGCCGCCTGCACCTCGCCGAGCTTGGGCGGCGCGGCGCGCAAGGCATTGTGAATGGCGAGAAACTTTGCCGGGTCGCCAGACGCAAGCGCGGCTTCCGCCTCGACCATGCGCGCATCGATGCCGTTCACCACTTCCACCGACGTGAGCTGTCCATACAGCGTCGTGCGGCGGATGCGCGTCTGGCCGTCCTGCCCATTGTTCGTGAGCAGGTCCACGGGAAGCCGCGGATCCTTGGCCGACACGAACGGAAGGGCATTCTTGACGTAGATATTGCGTGCGTTCCCTTCAAGGCTGTCGCCGATCACGTACCGCGCGGCCGAGAATCCCTGTCCCCAGATCGTGTTCGTGCCCGTGGTGAGCGAAAAGGTGTGCGTGTACGAAAATGACGTCGGGATGCCCGCGACAGTACTTGCCGCCTCTGCAAACTGCTTGAGACCAAGTTGCGCCCGCGCCTTGCCGATGCGTGCCGCGCGGCCAATCAGCACGGAACGCGCATCGACGCCGTTCGCGAAGGCAATGGCGCTGACGTATGACGCCAGGGCGCGCGTGAAGACCTTTGCGTCGGTCTCGGGCTCGCCGGCCTGAGGCACACCGTCCACGAGGTTGCTGATCGGGATACCGTTGCAGAAGTCCTGCGCCAGCTGCATCTCGGCAAACGCCTTGGCGAAATACATCTCGCCGATCAACGAGCGATTCGTCGGGGCGAACTTGTTCAAGGCGGTGATCGCCTCCGCCGCACGAATGCGCGTACGGTAGAGGCGGTAGAGCATCCCGGTCACCTGGGCATTGTTCTCCTGGACGTGGCGCTGGTCCGTTTCGTCGTTCTGTGGAAACGTGGAGCTCGTGGACCATTCGTCGCCGAGGAGGCCGCCAAACAGCCAGGTGCTTTCGTTGCCCGCCGTGATGCTGCGGAACGTGTCGAGTGTACCGTTCGCGAGCCCCAGAGCACCTTCAGCAGATTGCGTCAGCGCAGGGGGAATGATGCCGGGGGTTTCGGCCGTGAGCAGGTTGTCCGTGATGCTGGAACAGGCAGAGAGGGCAAGGCCGAACGCGGTGATGCCCACGGCGGTACGCGCAGCAGCGGACATCGGGAGCTTCAAGGATGATTTCATGTCTCAGTACCCGACGTTGACGCGGAAGACGAAATAGCTCGGCGGTGCGAGCGTCTGGAAGTCAGCAGGAACATCAGTGCCACTGGTGAAGTTGAAGGCGGTCTCCGGGTCGGTGCCCAGATACTTCGTCCAGAGGTGCAGGTTGCGACCGGCAACGGACAGCGACGCAGACTTCCCGCGCAGCACCCTGCCGGCCAACGCGGGAGAGAGCGTGTACTGGAGTGACACTTCACGCAGCCGGACGAATGCGCCATCCTGGAAGTAGCCGTCCAGCGTGTTGGCCGGATTCTCGAGACGCGCGATGTTGGCCGCCTGCAACGCGAACGGGGCGTCCGGGAA
>JACMOE010000574.1 GCA_014378185.1 Gemmatimonadaceae bacterium
CGCAACTGGCGGCCGGACAGACGCCGCAGATTTCTGATTTCGCAGCCACGGCGGGCACGGCCAACCTTTGCGACCGATATGCGTTGGGCAATGGCGTTGCGCTCCTGATTCCCGACGATACACTCGCCCTCCACGCGACGGGCGAGCACAAGATCGCCGGATCCTGGTTCGCATTTGGCGAGTTCACATTCGCGAGGGAGCGTTCAGAATCCAAGGACACCGAGCTCAGTCTGCCGAACGTCACGGTCGGCGCCGACAACCCGTTCAATCCATTCGGCGAGGCCGTGAAAGTCACGGCGTTGTTGGGGCCCGTCAATGGCTTGCATGGGTTCGAGCGCCATACCCGGTTCACGCGTGCGGTGGCCGGGTTGCGCGGCAGTGTTGCGGGCGATTGGGAGACGGAGGTGACGCTGTCCTCCATCCGCGACGACGGTGGAAGTCGAAATTTCAACATCCAGAGCGATGCGGCTGCACGCGCGGCAGCCCTGATCTCGAGTTCACCAGCGACGGCATTGAACCCGTTTACCACGGGGCATGCGGCAAGCGAAAATGTTCTGCGAGGCATCTGGTCGGACGACGTCAGCAAGAACCATGGCCGCAAGGACGAACTGAGCGCCCTTGTGCGCGGCAGCGTGGTGCAGTTGCCGGCAGGCAGCGTCGAGGCCGTGCTGGGGGCTGAGAGCGCCCGTGATCGCTACGACGTCTCGATTCCGGAAGAAGACGAAGAGATCCATGATGGAAGGCGCAATTCCGCCGTGTTTGGAGAGCTGCGTGCGCCATTCATCAAGATGGGTACACCGGGCAATACCTGGAGCTTGGCAACACTGACGCTGGCTGCGCGTCGCGACCGCTACAGCGATTTCGGATCCGCAGGTACCTATCAAAGCGGGCTTGAGATCCGACCCACCAGAGCCATCCTGATCCGCGCGTCTTCCGCGACCTCATTCAAACCACCGACGCTGCTGGAAACGAACGTATCGGAGTCGACCGCTTCCGCTGAGGACTACGGCCTGGTTGATCCAGCGCGAGGAGACGAGGCCATCACCTCCGCGACTGTCGTTCGTGATTCGAACAAGGCCCTGGACCCCGAGCGCGGCAGAGCCAGCAGCTTCGGCATCGTCTGGGAGCCTGAGGGCAATCTCGGTACGCGCCTGGGCGCCACTTATTGGAGAGTGCGCGTCAACGATCTCATTTCGCTCGTCGACCCGCAGACGGTGCTGAACTACGAGCGCCTCTTTCCGGGTCTCGTCACGCGCGGCCCATCCACTGGTGGCCAGCCCGGCCCGGTCACGAACGTCGAATACACCGATGCGAACTTCGGCAGTGTGCAGGTGGCGGGGACGGACATGGAGGCCGCGTACGCTTGGCGTGGCTTCCTCGGGCGTTGGACGGCATCGGCGGGCGCCACTCACACCGGCGAGTACGGGGTCGTCCTCGCGCCCGGAGCGACAAAGGAAGACAGGCTGGGCCGGCGATTCACTGACTTCTGGGCGCCGCGCTGGAA
>JACMOE010000575.1 GCA_014378185.1 Gemmatimonadaceae bacterium
GCCGCCGCGACGCACAACTCGTTGCCGCGCCCGATGGTGAACGTGAGTCCGTGACCCTCGAGATCGTCGCCCGCATCCGTGCGCACGACGACATACGCCGCCGAGTAGTCGGGATCCGCATTCATCGCGTCCGATCCGTCCCGATGGTCGGACGTGGGGAACCGGATGTCGAACACATCCATCGCGACGATTGTGCGATCCGTCCAGCGCGGCATCGTCTCCATCACATGGCGGTGAAGGCGCCGTCACGGGCGAACCGCAGCGCGGACGCCCGTCCGATACCGAAGCCCGCGCCGGTAATGACGATCGACCGCCCGGCGAGTCGCATCACCGATATGCGCGAACGTGTTGCCGCGACTCGCCCAGGCCGGCGATGCCGAGCGCGACGACGTCGCCATCGTGGAGGAAGCGCGGCGGCTTGTGGCCCATCGCGACGCCGGCGGGCGTGCCGGTCGAGATGACGTCCCCCGGCAGCAGAGTCATGAACTGGCTGATGTAGCTCACGAGCGTCGGCACGCCGAATACCAGTTCTCGCGTGTTGCCGTCCTGCTTGCGCTCGCCGTTCACGGTGAGCCACATCGCGAGCGCGCCGACGTCAGGAAGCTCGTCCGGCGTGGCGATGAAGGGGCCGAGGGGTGCGAAGGTGTCGCAGCTCTTGCCCTTCACCCACTGTCCGCCGCGCTCGAGCTGGAATGCCCGCTCGGAGTAGTCGTTGTGCAAGACGTATCCGGCGACGTGCCGCAGCGCGTCAGCTTCGTCGACGTAGCTGGCCTTTGCGCCGATGACGATCGCCAGCTCCACCTCCCAGTCGGTCTTTTCGCTGCCGCGCGGGATGATGACGTCGTCGTTGGGGCCGATGATCGCACTCGTTGCCTTGAAGAAGATCACGGGCTCGGTAGGGAGCGCCATGCCGGATTCGGCGGCGTGATCCCGGTAGTTGAGCCCAACACACACGATCTTGCTGGGCCGACAGAGCGGTGGGCCGAGACGGACGTTGTCGGGCACGTTTGGCGCACTGTCCGCGTGCGTCGTGGTCCACGCCGCGAGGCGCGCCATGCCGTCCCCGGCGAAAAAGGCTTCGTCGTAGTCACCGCCAATGGCAGAGGTGTCGATGCGCCGTCCGTCCGCCAACTGCAGGCCGGGACGTTCTGCGCCCGCGGGCCCGAACCGAATGAGCTTCATGCGATCAGGACTGGAGTGAGATGAAACCGCCGTCGATGGCGTAGTTGCTGCCCGTGATGAACGACGCCGCATCGGAACAGAGGAACGCCGCGAGTTCCGCGATCTCGGCCGGCTGCCCCATGCGCCCGATAGGTTGGGTGCGGGACAACTTGTCGAACATCTCATGCTCGCGCCCCGGATAATTCCGGGCGAGGAAGCCGTCCACGAATGGCGTGTGTACGCGCCCCGGCGACACAGCGTTGCAGCGAATGCCCTGGGCAACGTAGTCGCAGGCCACTGAATAAGTCATGGTGAGCACAGCGCCCTTGCTCATGGAGTAGGCGAACCGGTCCGGGATTCCGACGGTGGACGCCACCGATGCGATGTTCAGGATGGCGCCGCCGCGACCTTTCATGGCGGCTACGCCGGCGCGGAGGCAGTTGTAGACGCCCTTCACATTCACCGCATACACGCGATCGAAGTCTGCCTCCGATGTCGACTCGGCTGTTCCCACGTGGGCGATGCCCGCGCTGTTCACCAGGATGTCGAGCGGTCCGTACGTGGCCGCCACCGTCGCGAATGCGGCATCGACTGTCGCCTGCTGCGACACGTCACATGCGATGAATGACGTGGTGCCGCCACGCTCCGTGATGAGTCGCACCGTGTCGTCAGCCACAAGATCGACGATGGCCACCCGGGCGCCGCGCGCCGCGAACAACAACGCGATGGCCTGTCCGATGCCCGACCCACCGCCCGTGACGATGGCGGTGCGCCCAGCGAGTGAGAGACTGGCTGCGTGCGACTCAGGTACGTGCATCGTTTCGGATTCCATAGAAGCGGACTGCGTTGTCGCAAAAGAACGCCTGGCGCGCGGCGAGTGACCAGTCCGATGTCAACTCGTGCACGAGTGCACGCCACAGGGGCTCGCCCCCCGCCGTCGTCACCACCGGCCAGTCGCTGCCATACACGAGCCTTGTGGGTCCAAAGCATTCCATCGCGTGCCTGGCGAACGGAAGGAGGCCAGCGGCCGTACGCTGATCCGGCCGCGCTTCCGACAACAGGCCCGAGAACTTGCACGCCACATTCCCGTGCACAGCGAGGCGTTGCAGGTCGGATGCCCATGATTCGCAGGCATTACCCGCGATGTCGGGCTTGCCACAGTGATCGAGCATGAAGGATGTGTTCGGGCACTGGCGCACGAGCTCCGTGACTTCTGGAAGTTGACGCGCCGTGATGCAGAGGTCGAAGGTGAGGCCCAGGCGGCCCACCTCCTGCACGCCGCGCACGAACTCAGCCTGGATGCCGAAGCCGCTGGGGTGGTGCTGGATGCTGTGGCGCACTCCCACCACTCGCGCTCGACGCCCCAACTCCTGAAGCGCCGCCGTGCGCCGCACTCCATCACACAAGTCGATGAACGCAACCGTGCCCAGTATCCGCGTGCCGGCGTCGGCCAACGTGTCGATGAAGTTCAACTCGCTGAAATTCTCCGTGGTGCGACAGTTGGCTTCGACGAATACTACGCCGTCGAGCACCCCGTCCGCGAGCGCGGGCAGGTCGTCGGCCAGGAATGTTCGCTGAAGCTCCGACGTGTCCTTCAGCCATGGGTAGTGCAACAGGCCCGGATCCCAGAAGTGTACGTGCGCGTCGACGATGCGCGTGGGATTGGTCACCTTACGCCTCCGCCGCGTCGAACGTCGTGGCAGCGCGCACTGACCACTGTGCCCGCACGCGGTCCAGCGCCACAGCCAGCACGATGATGGCGCCGATGATGATCTCCTGGATGTAGTTGGGCCATCCCATCTGCTGGCAGCCGTTGCGGAGGAACGCCATGATCAGCGCACCGATCATCGACCCCACGATGCTGCCCTCACCACCAGCCAGGCTACCGCCGCCGATGACCACGGCGGCGATGATATCCAGTTCGGCGCCGTTGGCCACTGTGGGGGCGCCCAGTCGCAGCCGGGACATCTGCATTACGCCAGCGAGGCCGAACAGGAGACCGGCCACCGAGTACGTCGTGACCTTGAGCCGGTTGGTGTCGATCCCGCACGCACGTGCGGCCGCCTCGTTGGATCCGAGCGCAAAGATCCGGCGCCCGAACACCGTGCGCGCCAGCACGAGCGACGCGATTACCGCGAGGAGCAGCGCGATCCACACACCCGGTGCGACGATGAGCCACGCCGGCGTGGGGAAGGTGACCAGCAGATTGTTTACCCACGTGGCGGGGGCGATGACGGTCTGCTCGTGCGCCGCCCATTTCGCCACCCCGCGCGCGATGCCGAGCATGCCGAGGGTTGCGATGAACGGCACAACGCGCAACGTGGTGATGAGCAGGCCGTTCACCAGCCCCACCGCGCCGCCCACCGCGACGGCCGCGCCCACGGCCATCACGGGGGACCATCCGCCCCTGATGCCGATGGCAGTGATGACGCCGGTGAGCGCGATGGCAGCGCCAACCGACAGGTCGATGCCGCCGCTGACGATGATCATCGTCATCCCGATTGCGCCGAGTGCAACAATGACGGTCTGGGAGAGGACAATCCGGAGGTTGAAAGCGGAGAGATACCGTTCGGGTGCCTTGGTGAGGACGGCGAACACGAGTACGACGACGATGAGTCCGAGCGCCGGTCCCGCACGCGTGACGGCGGCGCGAAGCAGTGCCGGCACGGGTGCGGCGAAGCGGGTGTCAGCAGACTTCACGATGGTGACTGCGGTGAGTGCGGAAGGATTATCGAATGCCCGGATCGTGGACAATCGCGACGAGGGCCACTATATCGCGTAACCCGACGACGTCAATACGCGGTCCACGAATGCCAGCTCCAGGTGCACGATGACGATGGACACGGACGAGCAGGCGCACCCTTCGCTCCGCAGGGCCCAGGTGCAGGTCGCTGCGACGTCGTTCGCGTCGCTGTTCTCCATCGTCGGCATCGCGCTCTACGGCCTGCCGTTCTTCTACGATTTCATGGTGCGCAACTTCGGATGGTCGCGGGCGCAGGTTACGCGCCTGCGCGCGAGGTCGACCCACTTATGCCGCCGGCGGCGATGCATGGGAGCGTGGCCCGTCGGATCGCAGGAAAGCGCGGGATGTCGGCGCACAGAATTGTTCGCC
>JACMOE010000576.1 GCA_014378185.1 Gemmatimonadaceae bacterium
ACCACGAGGCCTGCAACGACGGGATCGTCGCCACTGCGTGCCCCGATCTCGCGCAGCGCAGCCCCCCGCGCGCTCGCGACAAGCTCTCCCGCCGATGCCGCGAGCTGGCGGCGTACGGTGGGGTCGCGGTCCGACACGAGCCGCATCACCGCGGACCGCATCGTCGTGTCGCCAGCCGCCAGCATCGGCTCGCCAATGCGAATCGCAGCGGCCCGCACTGGCGCAGAGCGATCGGTGAGCGCGGCTTCGATGCTTGCCTGGTCAGCGTGGCCCAGGCCATCCAGCGTCCAGAGCGCGTGCAGGCGCGCGCGATCATCCGCATGCGTACGCAGCATCTGTCGTAACGCCGGCGCCACCGACGTGTCGCCGCGTTCCACCAGCAGACGCTGCGCTGTCAGGCGCCACCATCCGTTCGCATGCCCGAGATACGGCACCAGTGCCGCGGGTGCCTTCGTCGAGAGGTGCGGCGTTTCGTCGCGCACGGTTGACGTGTGTACCACGCGCCAGATGCGCCCCAGGCCAATGGGTTGCTCGAGGCCGCGCTCGGTGATCTTCTGCTCCAGGTAGCCGGTGATGTACACGCGGTGCTGGATGATCCCGCGATACATGTCCACCACGTACAGCGTGCCGTCGGGCGCGGTGGCGAGGCTCACAGGGCGAAACCGTTCGTCGCTGCCGGTGAGAAATTCCTTGTGGTCGTAGGCCGACCGCGCGACGGGAATGCCGTCTGCGGAATCACGCACGATGAGCCGGCCCACCAGGTTGCCTGCCGACTCCGTGATGAACACGCTCCGTCGGAGTTCCGCCGGCAACCGGTCGCCCACGAATGCCGCGGGGCCGCCGGCCGAGGTGTAGTGGGCGAGCGTGCTGTCGGCGCGCATGGTTTCCGCGCGGTAGCCGCGATTGACGGCGGGCGTCTTGTGCGCTGGCCATACAGCCACGTTGGGCGTGAGCTGCTGGTACACGCCCGCCAATGACGACAGATTCGGATTGCGCATCGCGTAGTGCGACGAAATGAGGTCCGCGCGAAGCGGATCCTCGTTGCTGTTGCGGTACAGGCGCCCATATTCGTCGGACGAGACGCCCCACTGTCCTTCCTCCGGCGCCGTACGGAAGATCATGTGGCCATCGGCGCCCATGCGGAGCTGGCCGGCGTAGTTGGCGTTGTGGATCCAGTTGTCGATGCCCCAGAACAGCCCGTTCGCGCTGTGCTCCGGATTGCCCTTGGGATTGCCGTAGTCGGAGCGAATGAGTTCGCGTGTGTCAGCGCGAAGGTCGCCCGTGGTGTCGCGCGCGAGCCAGAGGTTGGGCGGGGCCGCTACGAGCACGCCGTGCTCCAGCACCTTCACCGCACGCGGCAGCACAAGGCTGTCCATGAAGACCGTGGACTTGTCCATCCGGCCGTCGTGATCCGTGTCCTCGAGCACCACGATGCGTCCGGTGGGACGATCTTCGCCCGTACCCTGCAGGTTGGGCATGTAGCCCCGCATTTCCACGACGTACATGCGGCCGTCGGCGTCGAAGTCGATGGCGATCGGGTCCTGCACCAACGGCTCCGAGGCGACGAGCTCCAGTCGGTAGCCATCCACCGCATGAAAGCGCGCGCGCTCCTCCTCGGGCGAATACACGGGCGCCACCAACTTTTTCTGCGGTTCCGTGTCGGCTGCTACGGCTGATGGCCCTGCACGCACGTCCGCGACCCCCGGCGTGCCCTCCTGTGTCACGCTCGAAGTGCCAGGGACCTCCGCGCGGGGGGAGTGTACACGTATCGCCGCCAATGGCGCGGGATCGTGTCGACATCCTGCAATCAGCGCGAGGGCAAGGAGCGATGAAGCCCCACGGCGGGCGGCGAGCGAAACGGATGGGAAAGTCATTGCGGCAGGTCGGTGTGATCGTACAACGGAAGCGCCGGACGGATGCCAGCTGGTCGCGGTCCTGTGACTACGCGTGGCGAACGCTCGAGTGCTGTAGCGAGATCCTTCGGTTGGGCCGTTCGAAAGCGGTCTCGTTATTCGGGGCTACGTTTGTTGCATCCGCGCGCGATTTCGTGCTTGCAGTCCGGCAGAAATCGACGCATGATCCCCCTGAGAAGATTTCGTTCGAAGTTCGGTCAAATGCAACTCCCCCGCCCACTCTGCCGCCTCGGACCATGAGCACACTCGATCGTCGCACCTTCCTCAAGACCTCGGCGCTCGTCGCCGCTGGCGCTGCTCTGCCAGCTCGTTCCTGGGGCCAGGTGGTAGGCTCCAACGCCGACCTTCGCGTCGGCGTCATTGGCCTGAACGGCCGCGGACGCAACCACCTCTCCAGCCTCGAGAAGATTCCAGGCGTCCGTGTCGTGGCCATCTGCGATCCGGACAGCGCGGTGCTGGCCAAGGTCAAGGCGGCCACCAACGGCGGCAACGTGAAGACGTACGTCGACATGCGCGAAATGTTCGCCAGTGACGACATCGATGCCGTCACCATCGCCACGCCCAACCACTGGCATTCGCTCGCCGGCATCTGGGCCATGCAGGCCGGCAAGGACGTCTACATCGAGAAGCCGGTCTCCCACAACATCTGGGAAGGCCGCCAGCTCGTCGCCGCCGCGGCCAGGTACAACCGCGTCATCCAGGCTGGGACGCAAATTCGTTCGGGCGAAGGCCTGCGCGAGGCCGTCGCATGGGTGCAGGCGGGCAACATGGGCAAGATCACCGCGTCGCGCGGGTTCTGCTACAAGCGCCGCGACAGCATCGGGCTCTGCGGCGGTCCGCAGCAGGTGCCCGACAACATCAACTACGATCTCTGGACCGGCCCCGCGCCACTCGTCGCCCCGCACCGCAACAACCCCAGGAACGGACCGGTGCATTACGACTGGCACTGGATCTACCTCTACGGCAACGGCGACGTCGGCAACCAGGGCATTCACCAGATGGACGTCGCACGCTGGTTCCTCGGCGAGCCCGGCCTGCCACATCGCTCCCTGAGTGTCGGCGGACGCCTCGGTTACGTCGATGATGGCGATACGCCCAACACGCAGGTCGTCGTTCACGACTATACCACCGCACCGCTCATCTTCGAAGTGCGCGGCCTGCCGAAGAAGGCCGGCATCGCCAACGCTGGTGGCGACCCAGCGCTCAACCAGGGCGGCGGCGGCAGCGGCATGGACAACTACCGCGGCGTGGACATCGGCAACGTCATCGACTGCGAAGGTGGCAGCATGATCGTTCCCAGCTACACCACGGCCCGCGCGGTGGACAAGGGCGGCAAGGTCATCAAGGAGTTCAAGGGCCAGGACCGCCACATGCAGAACTTCGTGGACGTCGTGCGCAGCCGGAAATTGGCCGACCTGTACGGCCCCATCCAGGAAGGCCACATCTCGAGCGCCCTGTGCCACCTCGGCAACATCTCGCACCAGATCGGGCATGCGACGCCCACCGGTCAGCTCAACGACACCATCAAGTCCAGCGCGGTGCTCACTGAGGCAACGGGTCGCATGATGGAACACCTTGCCGTGAATAACGTCGATCTCGGCAAGACCCCGCTCACCCTCGGCATGCCGCTGATGGTGGACGCCGGGGGCGAGCACTTCAACGGCCCCGATGCCGCGCGCGCCAACGCGGTGCTCGGCGCGCAGTACCGCGCACCGTTCGTGGTGCCCAAGCTGGTCTGATAAGCTGGCTTATTTGAGTGAGCGAAGCGAGTCGAGGGGTCTGCACCTTGCAACCAGACCGCACGTGCGAATCCCTCGACTTCGCTCGGGATGACAACTGGAGAACGGGTTGTTCCATCTGTTGGCAGAGGCTGCTTGACATAGGGGTAGGGGGTATGTAGCATCAAGCATGCAAATGCCTGATTTTCTCGTCATCGCCGCCGGCCTCGCTGGCATCGCCTGGGTCAACTGGTACTTCTTCCTTGCCGAGCGTGGTGCTGCGCGCGCCGCGCCAGCGGCCGGGAGTCCTGGCGGTCGGCAGGAAGTCGCGATCATCGTCCATGGCGGGTATTCCCCCGCCGTGATACGCACTGCCGTTGGTCAGCCCGTGCGTCTCGTGTTCGACCGCCAGGAGACCTCGAGCTGCTCCGAGGAAGTCGTGTTCCCTGACTTCGGCGTGAAGCGCTTCCTGCCAGCGAACGAAAAAACCGTCATCGAGATCACGCCGCCCGCGGCTGGCACGTATGAATTCATGTGCGGCATGGGCATGCTGCACGGCCGCGTCATCGCGGAGTAGGCGATGACTCCCGAGACACTCGTCGACACGAACGCGCCGCCGACGCCACCGGAAAATGCCACGGGCAAGGTGGTCATTCCCGTCACCGGCATGACGTGCGCGGCCTGCCAGAGTCGCGTCCAGCGCACGCTGAACAAGACCCCCGGCGTGCGCGACGCCACAGTCAATCTCATGATGGGCAGCGCCACGGTGTCGTACGATCCATCGGTCGTGCAGCCCGATGCACTCGTAAACACCATTCGCGGCACGGGCTACGGTGCCGAACTTCCCGTTCCGGATCGCAGTGCGTTCGAGGAACAGGCCGCGCGGGATGAAGCCCAGACGGCGGAATTTGCAGAACTGCGGCTCAAAGCCATTGTGAGCGGAATCGCTGGCGGTATCGCGATGCTCGTGTCCATGCTGGGCATGTCGGGCGGGGGGATGACACTGCGCGGATACATACTGCTCGCCCTCACGATCGCCGTGATGGGCTGGGCTGGCCGCCACTTCTACACGCGCGCATGGGCCGCCTTCCGACACCACTCGGCGGACATGAACACCCTCATCGCCGTGGGCACTGGTGCGGCGTTCATCTATTCCCTCATCGCCACCATTTCGCCCGGCTTCTTCACGAGCCGCGGCCTTGCACCCGACGTCTACTACGAAGCCGTCATCATCATCATCGCGCTGATCCTCACGGGCAACGCCTTCGAGGCGCGCGCGAAGAAGGAGACGTCGTCGGCGCTGCGCGCCCTGGCGAACCTCCAGCCAAAGACGGCGCGCGTTGTCCGGTCGTCGCCGGAAGGTGAACGAGAGCTCGATATTCCCATCGACGACGTGCGAGCCGACGAAACCGTCATCGTCCGGCCGGGCGAGCGGATGCCGGTGGACGGCGAGGTGCTGTCCGGCGACAGCGCGGTGGACGAGTCCATGCTCACCGGCGAGTCGATGCCTGTGGAGAAGCATGCGGGCGCGCGCGTGATTGGCGGCACCATCAATCGCACCGGTGCACTCCGGTATCGCGCCACCACACTCGGCGCCGACAGCACGCTCGCGCAGGTCGTCCGCCTCATGCGCGACGCGCAGGGCTCGCGCGCGCCCATCCAGGGGCTCGCCGACACCGTGAGCGGCATCTTCGTGCCCGTCGTCATCTCGCTGGCCATCACGACGTTCGTCGTCTGGTTCGTCGTCGGGGACATGCACGGCGTCACCGCGCCAGCCGTGCACGCGTTCGCCGCGGCCGTGGCGGTGCTCATCATCGCCTGTCCATGCGCCATGGGCCTGGCCGTGCCAACCGCCGTCATGGTGGCCACCGGCAAGGGTGCCCAGTTCGGCATCCTCATCAAGGGCGGCGCGGTGCTTCAGGAACTGGGAACCATCACCACCGTCGCCCTCGACAAGACCGGCACGGTCACGGCGGGCCGGCCGACAGTCACGGACATCGTTGGGGTGCAGGGATCGCCACTGAGCGACGACGACATGCTCGCCCTCGTCGCGAGTCTCGAGACCATGAGCGAGCATCCGCTGGCTGAAGGGATCGTGCAGCATGCGCGTGACCGGGGTGTGGTGCTTGTCTCGCCAGAAGGGTTCCAATCCATCAGCGGGCAGGGTGCTGTAGGGAACGTCGGCACCCGTGCGATGGTCGTGGGCAACGAGGCGCTCATGACAGCGCACAACATCGAAGTGTCGTCATTGCGCGATCGTGCCGAATCGCTTTCCAGCGACGCGCGAACCCCCATGTACGTCGCCATCGATGGCGCGCTGGCCGGCCTCATTGCCGTGGCGGATCCCATCAAGGACACGTCGCGCGAGGCCATTGCGCGGCTGCATGCCATGGGCCTGGAGGTCGTGATGCTCACCGGCGACAACCAGCGTACCGCCGATGCCATCGCTCGCCAGGCCGGCATCGATCGCGTGGTGGCCGGCGTGTTGCCGGCGGGCAAGGTGGACGAGATCAAGCGGCTGCAGGGAGAGGGCAAGGTGGTGGCGATGGTCGGCGATGGCGTGAACGACGCCGCCGCCATGGCGCAGGGCATCGGTATCGCGATGGGCACCGGTACCGACATCGCCATCGAGGCCGCCGACGTCGTGCTCATGCGCGGCGACCTGCGCAGCGTGCCACAGGCCATCATGCTGTCGCGCCGCACGATGAGCACCATGAAGCAGAACCTGTTCTGGGCATTCATCTATAACGTCATTGGCATTCCGATTGCGGCCGGCGTGCTCTATCCCGCGTTCGGGTGGCTTCTGAGTCCCATTCTCGCCAGTGCGGCGATGGCGTTCAGTTCGGTGAGCGTGGTGACGAATAGCCTGCGCTTGCGCGGCACGGTGCTGAAATGATTGGAGGGATCCGGTGGGTTTGTCGTCCTGAGCGAGTTTGTCGTCCTGAACGAAGTGAAGGACCTGATCCTTATCTTGTGAGAGTGCAGAATGACCCCGAAGCGCACAACCCCCGCACCCGTGATCGAATGCGGCTGCGCGTTGCCCGCGGACGAGGCGAGCCGCAAGGCCGTCGCCGTTGATCCCGATGCGAAGGCGCGCAACGGCAAGCGGCTCCGCCGTATCGAGGGGCAGGTGCGCGGCCTTCAGAAGATGGTCGAGGAGGATCGCTACTGCGCCGACATCATGACGCAGATTTCCTCGGTGCACGAGGCGCTGCGGTCCGTGGGGCGCGAACTGATGCGCAACCACCTGAAGCATTGTGCCACCGCCGCGATAAAGGCCGGGCCGAAGCAGGCGGAGCCAATGTACGACGAGCTGGTGAACCTGCTCTACACCCACAGCCGGTAACGGTGATCAGCCATCCTGACTGCTGATCGCTCACCGTCGTAATCAACTCTTAATGTCCGGGTAATGCACGGCCAATGGCGTTGCCGAGGATCGCTCTACATACTGGGCCATCTAACGCAGCCACTTCCTCACCCAGGGGATCCGGGAGTAGCAGGCCACCGCCTGCTGAAGCCCAGCGCCGGGGCCCGGCAATCAATTGCTCGATGACGATGCAGGTGTGGTCCTTAACGCAAAGGTTAATGCGAATCACAACATCGTGTCTCCTTCGTGCCTGCCTC
>JACMOE010000577.1 GCA_014378185.1 Gemmatimonadaceae bacterium
GTGGCGCAGTCGGGGTTCGACGTTGTCGGCGGCAAGTGGCTGATGCCTGCACCGCGGCCCGCGATGAGCGTGTTCCTCCGTCACTGGTTTCCCGGCGTGCTGGGTCACACGCTTGTCCTGTCGTGCGTGGGACTGTTGAGCTACGCCAGCTTCCAGCTCACCGGCGGCTTCTGGTGCGCCATCGTGCTGGCAACGGCTGGACTGGCGGTGGGACGGCCATTTCTCCTCCGCGCAATCGGCGGGGTTTCAACACGCGTCCCTGTGCACGGTGAAACGAAGCGTCTCGTTGCCGAAAGCACCTGTGCGGCCTTCACTGGCGGAATTGTTGGATTTGGTAGACGTGCGAGAAGCCTGCTGCCCGCGCACTGGTTGACAGATTTGCCGACGGATCAACTCGCCGCTGAATCGAGTCGGCGTCAGTGGCAGGTGGAACGAGGCATGCCGGCACGGGCATTCACCCTCATCCTCTGCTGGAATCTGCTTGGCGCTTCAATCGGATCACTCGCCTGCGGCTTCACCGTTCGGCCGCCCGCCGAGGCGCTGCTGAGCTACGCCTGCTGGATGACGATCTGGGCATTCGGGGGTCTGCTGCTCCTGCCGACGTTGAGTCGCAACGCTGTATTTGCCGCTGACCGTTACGCAGCCGATGCCGGCCACGACCCGCGTAGCTGGATCACGCATTTTCCCGACGTCGTCGGTGAAGATGGCAGTTCGCGCTCCGCTGTTCACGCCATCTTCTATCCGATTCCGTCGGCCGCGTTGCGGTTGCGGCAACTGGAGCAGCCGCACTCACGGATCATCCTGGGCAACCTTGCACGCAGCAACCTCTATTACTCGTGGGCCACGCTCACGCTGCTCGGTCGGGCCGTGCACTGCAACGTCGGTCAGCCCGCGCTTTGGGTATTTCCGCCGTCGGCCTGAACACACCGCGCATTGACGCGTTGCGCTCGGCGAACTGGAACTGACGTCGTCACCCGGCCATCTTTCCTGCATGCCTCTCCCCGCAGCGGACGCACTCCGCCACCCATCCCGCCTCGCCGCCTTGCGCGCAACGGGCCTGCTCGACGCGCCGCCGCAGGACGCCCTGGATCGACTCACCCGTCTGGCCAGCCGCCTCATTGGCGTTCCCATCGCGCTCGCCTCGCTCGTTGATGCGGACCAGCACGTGTTCGCCAGCGAATTCGGACTCGGCGAGCCGCTGAGATCGACACGCCGCATGCCGCTGAGCCACTCGTTCTGCCAGCACGTCGTCGCCAGGAGAAATGCGCTGGTGATCGAGGACGCCCACACGCATCCGCTGGTCTTCGACAACCTCGCGATCCCGGACCTGGGAGTCATTGCGTACGCGGGCATGCCGCTCACAAGCGAGGATGGCGAGGTGCTTGGTTCTTTCTGCGCGGTTGACACGGCGCCACGCAAATGGACTCAGGACCAGCTGGATACGCTCGAAGACCTCGCGCATGCAGCAAGCGCAGAAATACAGTTGCGTGCGGCATCGCGGCTGCTCTCCCAACGGCAGACATTCCTCGCTGACCTGCTCGACCACACGAGCGAGCTTGTGTGCGCGACCGACGAGCGGGGCTACATCGCCTACAGCAATGACGCGATGCTCGCCACGAGTGGATACGACGCCGACGAGCTCGCGCAGATGCGTTTCGTGGACCTTGTGGCTGCCGATTCGCGTACCGGGTTCATGGCGGCGGCGCAGCGCGCGCGATCAGGGGAGGCGATTCCGGACCTCGCCACCATCATGATGACGAAGGCCGCCCAGCGCCTGTACGTGCGCGGGCGTGGCAGCCCGGTCTTCAACGACGCGGGCGCCGTCACCGGCGTGCGGGTCATCTTTCGCGACCTCACCAGGGAGCGGGAAGTCCAGCGCCTCAAGGACGAACTGATCGCGCTCGTCAGTCACGAACTGCGCACGCCGGTGGGCGCAATTCGCGGTGCACTCAAGATTCTCGGCCCGCACGTGAAGCATCTGGAAGGCAAACCGCGCCAGCTGTTCGACATGGCCGCGCGCAATGCGGACCGCCTGCTCACCCTCCTCAACAATCTGCTCGACATCGAGCGACTCGAGTCAGGCACCGCAACGCTGGTCCGCGCGCCGGTCTCGGCCATCGTGCTGCTCGAGCAGGTCCGGGAAGTGATCCAGCCACTGGCGGACGCCGCGAAGATCACGATCGTGATCGAGGCGGACGACGTGCACGCCGAGGCTGACGCAGGGCGACTGCAGCAGGTGCTGGTCAATCTTGTCGGCAACGCCCTCAAGTTCTCCCCATCGGGAAGTACCGTCACCCTGACCGCGCACGCAGCGACCCTGGGCGATGCGCGAGCCGGCGTCTGTTTCAGCGTGGATGACAAGGGCCGCGGCATCCCTGCCGACAAGCACCAGCGCGTGTTCGAGCGGTTCGAGCAGGTCACGGCCACGGATGCGAGCGAGAAGGGCGGGGCGGGACTGGGACTGGCGATCAGCAAGGCGATCGTTGAGCAGCATGGTGGGCGGATCTGGGTGGAGAGCGTGGTGGGCGAGGGAAGCAGCTTCCGGTTCACGGTGCCCGTCGCGGCCGCACTTCAACCGTGAGCACGGGGCATTAACTTCCCCCCCATGCCCGATCGCCACCACGTAGTCCTCGACGCCCGCGCAATGGACCGCGCGCTCCGCCGAATGGCCGACGAAATCGTCGAGCTCAACGAGGGTACCGACGACCTCATCATCGTCGGCATCCAGCGCCGCGGCGTCCAGCTCGCGGCGCGCATTGTACCCTCCATCCGCGACCGCGAAGGTGCCGAGGTGCCCAGCGGCGCCCTCGACATCACGCTCTACCGCGATGACCTCCAGACCGTGGGCCCGCGACCCGTCGTCGGACCCACCAACCTCCCGTGGGGCATCGA
>JACMOE010000578.1 GCA_014378185.1 Gemmatimonadaceae bacterium
CAGCGCCGGAAGCTCACGGCGTCGTACGGCGACATCATCCTCTGGGACGACATCGGCCAGTCGGACTATTCGGCGGTGCTGGTGCAGAGCACCTGGCAGCGCAACCGGAGCCGAGTGAACCTCGCGTACACTCTCGGCTGGTACGAGGGCAACTTCGACACGGCGGGGCTGCCGAACTTCGCGCTGCCCTTCCTGTTCGACCGCCAGCGCACCACGGGCGACGAACGGCATCGCATCGTGCTCTCGAACGTGTCGCAGATCCCGTTCGGCTTCACCTTCTCGTCCATCTCGACGGTGGCGAGCCCGCGTCCGTACACGGGGATCGATGGTCGCGACCTCAATCTCGACAACATCGTCGGGGACGACTACATCGGCGGCACGACGACCTCCACCGGCATCCGGACGATTCGTCCTGAAAACACCTTCGCGAACTGGTACCGCACCGTGGACTTCCGCCTGGCACGCCCGCTCTTCTCGAAGGACGGCCGGAAGATCAGCGTGGCGGGCGAGGTGTTCAACGCCTTCAACTGGAACAACAACCTCTCGTACGGCGGTACGCAGTTCACGGCGACGGGAACGCCGGTGGCATCGTTCGGCCTCCCGACGGGCGCGTATGGCGCTCGGCAGGCGCAGGTGGGGATGCGGCTGGACTGGTGAACTGACGGTCTGACCAAGGGTCTGGCGGTTTGTCGGTCAAACCGTCAGACCGTCAAACCGTCAAACCGTCAAACCGTCAGTACAGCAGGTACGGCTTCACCATCGCAGCAAAGCGCACTGCATCGGCGTCCCATTCCTTCACCAGTGCGTCCACCGTGTTCTGCTCCACGGCAAGACGCAGGCGGTCGGTGCCGGCGAGGCGGTCGATCGATGCCTGGCGCCACTTGAAGTCCGTGGGGTGGCGCGCGTAGATGGCGCGCAACATCCGGATGCCGACCTCCACGGAGCGCACGGCGTTGCGATCGACCACCCGCACCTTGAGCATCGGGATCGTCTCGCCGCCGAACTTGTAGCCCTTCTCGATCGTGCGAGTTGTCGCCTCGAAGCGCACGCCGGGGAGTTCGCGGGCATTCAGCTCGGCGGCAATCGCGTCGGCGTCGGTCATCCACGACGCGCCGATGAGGGTGAAGGGATCATCCGTCCCGCGTCCCTCCGTCGCCGTGGTGCCCTCGAAGAACACCGTGCCGGGATAAAGCAGCTCGGCGTCGAGGTTCCGCAGATTCGGCGACGGGTTCACACGCGGAATACCTGTCTCGTCGAACCACATCGACCGGCGATAGCCCTGCATGGGCACCACCGTCACGTTCGCGTCGATCATCCGCGCGCCCACGAGATAACGCATCAGCTCGCCGGGCGTGAGTCCATACCGCAAGATCACGGGATGCTGGCCCACCCCCGACGCGAATTTCATGGCGAGAATGTTGCCCTCGTACCGGTCGGCGCGAATGGGATCGGGGCGATCGAGCACGATGATCGGCTTCTTCGCCGCCGCGGCGGCGTTGGCCAGCGTCCACTGATAGGTGTACACGCGCGCGCCGACATCCTGGATGTCGTAAAGCAGCACGTCCACGTCACGGAGCATGTCCGCCGTCGGCACATGGACGTCGCCGTACAGCGAGTACACCTTTACCCCCGTCGCCGAGTCCACGGAAGAGGAGATCTTCTCCCCCGCCTTGGCGATGCCGCGGATGCCGTGCTCCGGGCCGTACAGCGCGGTGAGGGTCACCCCGGCCGCCTTGAACAGCCGGTCGATGGTGCTCGTGCCCGCTCGGTCGCGGCCCGAGTGATTGGTGAGCAGGCCGACGCGCTTGCCTCGCACCAAATGGATGGAGTCGGTGAGCAGGACCTCGATACCGGGCACAACACCGGTGCGTGGCTGCATGGTCGTGGCTGGGCCCGCCATGCAGGCGGCCGAGAGCGAAAGCGAGACGGCAATGAGTGGAATGCG
>JACMOE010000579.1 GCA_014378185.1 Gemmatimonadaceae bacterium
CTGTTGCGCGGTGGCGATGACGCACTGCGCCGCGCTGCCGATGCGGGTGCGCACGGCGTGCTCGTCACTGACCTTCCGCTCGGTGCTGATCCCGAACGAGAGGCGTGGCTCGCGGATGGACCGCTCGATTTCATCCGGCTGGTGGCACCCACCACGCCGTCGGAGCGGATGCGCCAGATCGCGCGCACGGGGCAGGGGTTTGTGTACCTCATCAGCCGCCTGGGTGTCACGGGCGAGCAGGCCAGTCTCTCCACCGCGCTGCCCGCTACCGCCGCGCGCCTGCGGGCGGCAACCACGCTGCCGCTCTGCATCGGCTTCGGAATCGCCACGCCTGCCGACGCGCGTGCCGCTGCCGTGCTGGCGGATGGCGTGGTGGTCGGCAGCGCCATCGTGCGTGCCGCCGACGTGAGTGTCGAGGCCGCCGTGGCACTGGCCGAGTCGCTGCGCCGCGGCATCGACGAGACTTGATGCACTCCTTCCTCCGTACCTACGCGCGGGCCCTCGGGGGAGTGGGGCTCACGCTGTTGCTCGCCGCCCTCCTCGTGGACCAGCGCTGGCGCGAGCAGCCCATCGCCATCGGCATCCTGGTGCTGTCCGTCATCTTCCTGCGGTCGCAGCAGATACCGCTCACGAAATACGGCGCGCTGAACCTGCTGTCCATGCCCGCGCTGGCCGGCGCGCTCGTTTCGAGTGCGCCCACCGCCGCGCTCTCGCTCTGGGTGGGCGTCTGCATGGGCGACGCGCTGTTCATGCGAAAGGGATGGGACATCGCCTTCATCAACGCGGGCCGCGAAGTCATCGCGCTCCTGGCGTCGTTCGGCATCTTTGCATGGGCATCCGTCTCGGTGGGGGCCCAGAGCACCAAGCTGAATGCCGAGACGCTGCCCGTGCTGGCGCTGCTCGTGTTCACCTATTTCCTCACCAGCCGACTGCTGGTCTACTTCACGCTGCTGCTGCGCGACAAGCTGCTGGACGAGGAAAAGTCCCTCATCCTGCGGTACGAGGTCATCGCATTCGGTGCGGGCAGCATCGCGGTGGCCATCATCCTGCTGGCCATCGGCAATCTCAGCCCGGTGGGCTGGGCCCTCGTGGGCGTGGTACTGGGCGGAGCCGGGTTGCTGGTCAAGCGCATCCTCGAGGAATCCATCGCGGCGGAGGAACTCAACAAGATCCTCGCCATGGAGCAGATCGTCTCGTCCAATGGCGACATCGCAGACGCCTTCCGGCGCATCGAGCTGCTGGCGCATCGCCTGGTGGACTGGCAGGAGTTTCGCATCGGCCGGTACGAGCACGACAAGGTGATGCATGTGTGGCGCGGCACCGAGGGCTACCTCAATCCGGCCAGCGAGCCCGATACCAACCTCGCGGTGCTCCGGGCGGAAAGCATTCGCACGGGGCAGGCGGTGAAAGTGGATGACGTACTGCGCGACGAGCGCGTGACCCCGGGCCGCTCGCGCGCGCGGAGCCTCATCGTGCTGCCGCTCCGGTTCGGCGACCAGACCGTGGGGCTGCTCGAGCTGGTGCACTACAAGCCCGACGCCTATTCCGACAAGGAAGTGGCGCTCATGAAGCGCTTCGCGTCGCAGCTCGCCACCACGCTCCACATCTACGACCTGCGCCGGCCACTGCTCGAGTCCATGACGCGCGTGAGCAGTCAACTCGAGACGCTCACCGCATCGGCGCGCGCGCTGCGGGGCGGAGGCGAGTCGGTGGCGCGAACGATCGCCGAGATCAGCCGCGGCCTGGCGGAGGAAGGGCAGCAGCTGGACCTGTCCATTGGCGTGACGAACGCGCTGCACGCCGCGACACAGGGCGTGGTACGGGACGGCAGCGAGGCCGCCGAGGCGAGCCAGCGCGCCACAGAAATCGCCACCGAGCATCGCCATACCATTGCCACCGCCATCGAGCGCCTCATCGGCGCCAAGGCGTTCGTTGGTGAGAGTGGGTCGCAGATCGCCGGCCTCGCTGGCAGCGTGCGGCGCATCACGGAATTCATCGCCGTCATTCGCGAACTCGCTGACCAGACCAACCTGCTGGCGCTCAATGCGGCCATCGAGGCCGCACGCGCGGGCGCGCAGGGCAAGGGCTTCGCCGTCGTGGCCGATGAGGTGCGCAAGCTTGCGGAGCAGAGTGCCCATGCCTCCGACGAGGCGGGGGAAATTGTCGGCGCGTTCGAGGAACAGATGCGGCGCGTCGCATTCCAGATGTCGCGAGGCGAGACCATCGTGCAGGACGTGGGCACCCTGTCCGAGCAGGCGCGTCAGGCCCTCGACCTCATCGTGGAGGCCACCGAGAGCGCCGCGACCGGCGCACAGCGCATTGCCCTCACGTCCCGGGAACAGGAGCTGGAGTTCGCGAAGCTCAGTGACGGCGTCAAGCGCATTGCCAGTATCTCGAGCCGCAATCGCGACGGGGCGGAGCAGGTCACGCGGAGTGCGCGTGATCAGGCGTCTGCGCTGCGGGAGCTGGAGGGCGCCACGCAGGAGTTGCGCAACGTGGCGACGAACCTCGGCGAGCTCACGCGACGCATCACCAACGTCGCCTGAATTGACCCGCTCGCGCGGGTCGGATACGTTGCGCCACGTGCCCATTCATTCCAACCATCAGGTCGAGATCGCGCTGGCCGGCATGCGCTTCCACGTGTGCGTCGGCGTGTTGCCGCACGAACGGGAACTGCCGCAGCCGCTCGAGGTGGACCTCACCGTCCGCTGGCAGTCGGCCGGCGCGGACGTGCTCGATTACCGCGACCTCTACGCCGCCGCGAGCGACACGATCGCCACCGGACCCCTCCTGCACATCGAGGCAGTCGCGGAGTCGCTTGCAGCGCGCGTGCTTGCGATGGACGGAGTGTCCTGGTGCCGCGTGGTGGTACGCAAGCCGCACGTGATGCTCGCCGGCCCACTGCTCCATGCGCATGTGGCCGTGGAACGCACGCGTGACTGAAATCGCGTGCGTGGCGCTGGGTGGCAACCTCGGCGATCGCCTGGCATTCCTTGCCGCCGCCCGCACGGCGCTCACCCTGCTGCCCGGCGTGCGGCTCATTGCCGCCTCGCGTGTGGAGGAAACCGCACCGCTCGGGTCGTCTCGTCAGGCTCCGTACCTCAACCAGATGGTCGCCCTCGCCACCTCGCTGTCGCCGGACGCGCTGCTCGTGCGCCTTCAGGCCATCGAACAGCGCCTCGGACGCGTACGCGCCATTCACTGGGGCTCTCGCACCATTGATCTCGACATCGTGCGATTCGGCTCGCGGCGCATGTCGAACCCGTGGCTCACCGTGCCGCATCCCGGATTGGCGGATCGCGATTTCTGGCAGCGCGAGTTGGCCGAGCTGCAGCCCTTGATCGCCGCCGCGTCATGAGTGCCGCCGTCGTCCTGCCGACGTGGGCGTCCGTGACGGACAAGCGCCGCGCGCACATCGAGCGGGTCACTGCGCTGCTCGATGCATGGGCATCCGAGCTGGGGCTCGGCAAGCAGGAGGCGAGGGCGTGGCACGACGCCGGCCGCCTGCACGACGCGCTGCGTGATGCGCCGGAAGACGTGTTGCGCGGTCTCGCCTGTGACGTGCCCGGGTACGCACTGGAGATGCTCCACGGCCCGGCAGCTGCGGAACGGCTGCACGCGGACGGCGAGACCCGCACCGAACTGCTCGACGCCATACGCCACCACACCGTGGGATCGCGCGCGTGGGGCCGGTTGGGACGCGCACTCTACATGGCCGACTACCTGGAACCCGGCCGCAAGTTCTCGCGTGCTGACCGCGGCTATCTCGCCTCGCAGGTGCCGAGTGACTTTGATGGCACGTTTCGGCAGGTGCTCCGCGCGCGGCTCGAGTGGTCGCTGCGCGAGGGCATGCGGCTGTACCCGGAAGCCGTGCAGCTCTGGAACGACGTCCGATGATGCGTGGACGGATCGCGCTGGCCGCACTGCTTGCCGGCCTCGTGCTGTTCGGCGCCGCCTACGCGACGAACGCGCGACGGCACGGCGGTGAGGATGCCAATGGCGTGACCGAGCGTGCGCCGGACAAGTCCGCGATGGCGCCGCCGGGCATGCGCGTTCGCGTCCAGGTCATCAACACCACGCGCACCCGCGGGCTTGCCACGCGCGCCACGCGCCTGCTGCGCGACCGCGGCTTCGACGTGGTGGAAGTGGCCACCGGCGGACCCCTTCGCGATACGTCACTGGTGCTCGACCGTTCGGGGAATCCGGCATGGGCTGCAACGGTCGCGCGCATTCTCGGCCCCGCCGCGCGCAGCGAGAGCCGGCCCGACAGCTCACACTACCTCGACGTCACCGTGCTGCTCGGCAGCGCGTGGCGGCCGCCGGCCCAGCCGCTCGACCCGTAACTGGCCGCACGCCGCGGCGATGTCCATGCCTCGGCTCTTCCGCACCGCGACTTCCACGTCGCGATCGCGGAGCAGGCGCGCGAAGCGGGAAATCTCGTTGCCCGAGGTGGGCACGAAGCCCTGCGAGCCGCCCGGATGCAACGGAATCAGGTTCACGAACGCCCGGCACTCGCGCGCGAGTGCGGCCAGCTCCCGCGCCTGCTCGATGCCGTCATTCACGCCGCCCAGCATGACGTACTCGAACGTGACGCGGCGATCGAACACCTTGGCCGCCTCGAGTACCTCCTTCAGCGGAAACTTGGTGTTGATCGGCATCAGTTGCTGACGCAGTTCGTCCCACGGCGCATGAATGGAGATGGCCAGCCGAAACTGTTCCGGGCGCTTTCCAAGTGCCACGATGCCCGGCAGCACGCCCACTGTGGAAATAGTGATGTGCCGAGCGCCGATGCCCAACGCGCGCGGATCGTTCAGCAACGTGAGCGTGGGATCCACGGCCTTCCAGTTCATCATGGGCTCGCCCATGCCCATGAAGACGATGTTCGTCACTTCGATGGGCGGATCGAGCAATCGCACCTCGCGCACCTGCCCGGCGATTTCGTACACCTCGAGATTTCGCGAGAAGCCCATGGCGCCCGTGGCGCAGAAGGCGCACCGGAGCGCACAACCGGCCTGCGACGAGATGCAGAGCGTGACACGATTCCCGTCCGGGATCGACACCGTCTCGATGGCCTCGCCGTCGTGCAGCCGGAACAGGAATTTCTCAGTGCCATCCGTGGACGTCTGTCGCTCCGTGAGCTCCAGCCGCGGCAACACGAACCGTTCGTGCAGCGCGCTCCGAAGCGCCACGGGCAGCTCCGTCATGTCGTCGAACGACGCAGCGGGAACTTCCCACAGCCGGCGCAGCACCTGACCCACGCGGTAGGACGGCTGGCCCAGCTCCGACATGGCGCCCGAGAGCGTGGTCTCCGCGTCGGATGGAGTGAGGTTGAGGAGGTTCACGCGCTGCGTCATTGTGTCGGTAGCTTCGGGATGACAGTTCTGAGGACGAACTGGTACGATGCGCCCAGTCCGGCAGTGCCGTCCTCCCGCGCCACGCCCACCAGGTAGTGCGCGTAGTGGATGCCCACGCCGAGGCGAACTCGCGTGGTGGAAGATCCGAACGCTGTCTGTCGCGCGACGCCACCCCGGAAATCCAACAGGCTGGCGTGACCGGCAGCATAGATGTAGCGCTCGCTGCCACCTCCCTCGTCCTGTTGCCACGAGATCCCGAGCCGCGCGTCGCCCGCGGCCCGTGGAAGATAACCCTCCACGGCGCCCAGACCGCTCGCTCGCTCGAGCTGACGGGAGGGCGAGAGGAGGAAGCTCGACACTCCGGCACGCAGCGGCAGGCCCAGCGGGCGATCCACCACACCGCCCACGTCGAAGGAGGTGGCGTGCCCGGAAATGCGATCGACCGTGCCTGTTCGACGCCGGATCGCGACACCGAATGACGAGAATCCGTGCACCGCGGCCAGCATTCCGGAAACGACGGCCGACTTGAAGGGAATGGCGTCCCCGATGGATTGGGGATCCGTGTCGGTGCGCAGGAGGTCGCTGACGCTCGCCGACGCAACGGACAAACCGGCAGTCAACCCGGGGCGGACCGCATATGCCAGCGTTCCCAATTGCATCGACACGCCCTGCTCGATGTCCGAGGTGAGGGCGGACACGCTGGCGAGCAGGCGGTCGCCGTCCCGAAGTGCGAGCGTTGCCGGATTCCAGAAACCCCCGCCCACCGCGGAGGCAAGCGCCGGCGCTTCGGCCATGGTGCCCAGCGGAAAGTCGTACAGCTGGCGTCCGGGGACCTGCTGCGCCTTCAGCGGGCTCAGCGCTGCGGCGGCCGCAACTGCGGCGAACATGATGCGGCACATGGGGTTGAGCTTACCCGGAGACGACATGCAAAGCAACCGCGCCGCTACCGTGTCCCGGTAAACGAGGCTAGCTTTTACGGTTGAATGCGCACCCAGCACACGCGTTGATGTCCGTTCGAGTCCTGCCGCCCTCATGCGTGATGGGCGGCTCACCACGCGTTGTGCCCAATCGCCTCGCAGCCACCGTGCCGCGCTGTGTGCTCCGCTTCCTCCGCCCCACCTGTCCTTAATGTCAGCCACCTCGCTCGCCACGAGTCTTCGAACGCATCCCTGTGGTGCCCTTCGCGTCGAGCATGTCGGCCAGCGCGTGCGGCTTGGCGGCTGGGTGCATCGCGCCCGCGACCTGGGCGGCCTGGTGTTCGTGGACCTGCGTGATCGCGCCGGCCTCGTGCAGGTCTCGTTCAATCCCGCGACCTCGAGCGCCGATGTCTGCGCGCTCGCGGCGTCACTCGGTGCGGAAACGGTCGTGCTCGTGGAAGGCACCGTGGTGGGCCGACCGCAGGCCATGACGAACGCAGACATGCTCACCGGGGCCATCGAGGTGCACGCCACCGCGTTGCGCATCGTGGGCCCTGCCGTGACACCGGCCATTCCGGTGGCGCGCAGCAAGGGCGAGCCGCTGCCGGCGGAGGAGTTGCGCCTCAAGTTCCGCCACCTCGACCTGCGGCGCGAAGAGCTCCAACGCAACATCATGTTGCGGCATCGCCTGCTCCAGCGCACGCGCCGCTTCCTGAGCGATGGCGGGTTTCTCGAGGTCGAGACACCCATCCTCACCAAGCCCACCCCAGAGGGTGCGCGCGATTACCTGGTGCCAAGCCGCGTGCACGCGGGCGAGTTCTATGCACTGCCGCAATCGCCGCAGATCTACAAGCAGCTGCTGATGGTGGCCGGTTACGACCGCTACTTCCAGCTTGCCCGTTGCTTTCGCGATGAGGACTTGCGCGCCGACCGACAGCCGGAGTTCACGCAGATCGACATCGAGGCATCGTTCGTTGGGCAGGAGGACGTGATCGATTTTGCCGAGGAGCTCATTCGGGCGCTGTGGATCGAGGGCGAGAGCACGGTGCCGGCGGGTCGGATCCGGCGGATGGCGTACGCAGACGCGCTCGAGCGCTATGGCATCGACCGGCCCGCCCTGCGCTTTGGCCTGGAGGTCGAGGACGTCAGCGAGGTGTTCCGCGGCAGCGAGTTCCCGTTCACGTCGGCAGCGTTGGCGGCGGGCGGCCGTGTACGCGGCATTCGCGTACCCGGCGGAGCGACCCTCTCGCGCAAGCAACTGGATGAAATCGACGCCCTCGCGAAGGGTGCGGGCGCGCGCGGACTGTTGCGGATCAAGCGGCTCAACGGCGTGCTGGACGGCGCTGTGGGCAAGGTGCTCGACGATGCGTCGTCGGCTCCGCTCGGCCTCGGCGAAGGCGACCTGGGATTGTACGTCGCCGCGGAGGACCACGTGTCGAGCCCAGCGCTCGACCGGGTTCGCCAGGACGTGGCGCAGCGCATGGGTCTGGTGCCCGCTGCCGTGAACGCGTTCGTGTGGATTACCGACTTTCCGATGTTCGAGCGGGATGCCGCGTCCGGCGCGCTGGCGGCGGTCCACCATCCCTTTACCGCGCCGCATCCGGCCGACGTCGCTCTGCTTGCGAGAGAGCCCTGGAAGGCCCGTGCTTTGGCGTACGACCTGGTGCTCAACGGCACGGAGCTCGGAGGCGGCAGCATCCGCATCAGCGATCCGGCGGTGCAGGCGCAGATCTTCACGCTGCTCGGCATCGACGACGCCACGGCACAGATGCGCTTCGGCTTCCTGCTCGAGGGGCTGCGCGCGGGCGCGCCTCCGCACGGCGGCATCGCCTTCGGCTTCGACCGCATTGCCATGCTGCTCGCGGGCGCCACGTCGTTGCGCGAGGTCATCGCATTTCCCAAGACCACCGCGGCGCGCGCCCTGTTCGAGGGCGCACCGGCTGTGGTTCCGCAGGGTGACCTGCGCGACCTGCACATTCAACTGGAGTCCTGACGCGCGTGAGCGACGGTTCAGTCACACAGAAGGTCTCGACCGAGGGAGCGGACATGCTCACCCTCGCGGGCGTGAACGACGGGAATCTCGTGGAGCTGTCGCGCCTCTGCGGCGTGCGGGTGGCGTTGCGAGGCGACGCCATGTCGATCACGGGCCCGTCCGAACTCGTGTCGCGTGCCGTGGAGATCGGGCGCCGCATGGTGGATCGCGCTCGCCAGCGCACGGAGCTCTCTCCGGACGACGTGCTGCGCCTCAGCGAGGACGACGGCGGCGATCCCAATGGCAACGGGATGGCCGACGGCCGCATTGCGCTGCCGGGTATGCGCAAGCTCATCCAGGCCAAGACCACGGGCCAGGCGGAGTATCTCGCAAAGATCGGCGAGAACGACATCGTGGTCGGCATCGGTCCCGCGGGCACGGGCAAGACGTTCCTTGCGATGGCGGCGGCGGTGGATGCCCTCGTGAAGAAGCGCGTGAAGCGCATCATCCTCGCGCGGCCGGCCGTGGAAGCGGGCGAGAGCCTCGGTTTCCTGCCGGGCGACATGCAGGCCAAGGTGGATCCCTACCTGCGGCCGCTGTACGATGCGCTGGACGAGATGATGCCGCAGGAGCGGGTGCAGAAGGCGCTGGAGACGCGGGTCATCGAGATCGCGCCACTCGCCTTCATGCGCGGCCGCACGCTGAGCGACGCCTTCGTCATTCTCGACGAGGCGCAGAACGCCACGACCATGCAGATGAAGATGTTCCTCACGCGACTGGGCGTGAATTCCCAGATCGTCATCACGGGCGACAAGACGCAGATCGACCTGCCGAAGCGCGAGGAGTCGGGGCTCATGCAGGTGGAGCGCATCCTGCCCGGCATCGAAGGCATCGCCTTTCATTACTTCACGGACGTCGACGTCGTGCGTCATCGGCTGGTGCGCGACATCATCAAGGCGTACGTGGAGGATGGCAACTAGCACCGTGACGCACGTCGTGCAGGTGGCAACCGAGCAGGTTCGCATTCCCGTGGCGCGCGGTCGGGTGGGGCGCGTCGTCGTCTCCGTGCTCCGGGCGGAAGGCGTGGGCGAGGCGGAGGTGTCAGTCACCTTCGTCACGAACCGGCGGATGGCGGCGCTGAACCGTCGGCACCTCGGTCACGCCGGTGCCACTGACGTCATCTCGTTCGGCTTTGCGCCAGTGGCCGAAGGCGCGCCGGTGACGGGCGACATCTACATCGCGCCGGCGGTGGCGCGTCGTAATGCACTGGCGCATGGCGCCGGCATTCGGGAGGAATTGCTGCGGCTCGTGGTGCACGGCACGCTGCACGTATTGGGGCACGACCATCCCACGGACGACGCGCGCACCACGTCGCCCATGTGGCGCCGCCAGGAACGGTTGCTCCTGCGCACGTTGCGGTTCGCATGAACGGAGCCGCCATCGGCGTCGCCGCCGGCGCGGTGCTGGTAGCCACGCTCGCGGCCGCGGCAGACGGCGCGCTGCTCGGGGGTGACCCCGAGCCCGGTCCAGCACCGAGTGTCGTCGGTGCGCTGCGGCGCAGGGAACGGGCGCATCGCACGCTGGCCCTGTCACGCGTGCTGGCGCACCTGCTGGCCGGTGCGGCACTCGCGCGGTGGCTCGACATCCATCGCGGCGATGGCGTGCGTGGCGCGGCGATCGCGCTGGCCTCCGCGCTCGTGGTGGTAATCATCGTGGAGGGAATGGGACGCTCGCTCGGGTTTGCCACGGCGCCGCGGTTCACGCTGGCGTTCGCGCCACTTGTGCGTGTGTTGGAGCTGCTGCTGTCTCCCGTGCTGCGCCTGGGCTCTGCGCTGGACACCCTGTTCGAGCGGCTCATGCCCGCACCTACCATCGAGGAACGAGCGGAGCAGCGCGAGGAAGCCACTGAGCAGTTTCGCCAGGTGGTGGCCGCGGAGGCCGACGTCTCACACGGCGAAGAGGCCCTGATTCACGGCGTATTCTCGCTGGGAGACACTGCCGTGCGCGGGGTGATGGTGCCCCGCGTGGACATCGTCGGCATCGACAACACCACGCACTGGAGCGAAGTCGTGGACCGCGTCCGCAGCAGCGAGCACGCGCGATTTCCCGTGTACGACGAGACGCTCGACAACGTGATCGGAATCCTGTACGCGAAGGACCTGCTACCGTTCGTGATCGACGACGACGAGCCGATGCTTGGCTGGCAGGGCCTCGTGCGTCCGGCCACGTTCATCCCCACGTCCAAGCCGATCGATGCGCAACTGCGTGACTTCAAGGCCAGTCGCACGCACATCGCCATCGTGAGTGATGAATTCGGTGGCACGGCGGGGCTCGTCACCATTGAAGACGTGATCGAGGAGATTGTCGGCGAAATTCGTGACGAGTACGACGACGAGGACCCGGAGATCGAGCAGGAGGAAGGTTGTCGCTTCTGGATCAGCGGCCGCCTGGCGCTCGACGAATTGAGCGAGCTGCTGGGCCAGGATTTCGTGCAGCACGACATCACGACCGTGGGCGGCCTGGTGTACGAGACCTTCGGACGCGTGCCGCGCGCCGGCGAGTCCGTGGTGATTGCGGCGTACAAGATGGTGGTCGAGCGCGTGCGCGGCCGTCGCATCGAGCGTGTCTACTTCGAGCGCATCAAGCCGGTGCTGGCGGAGGACGACGCGTGACTTCCACCGACCTGCTGCTTGCCCTTTCGGTGCTCTCCGTGGCCGCGCTCACTGCGGGCGGCATGGCGATGCGCTCGGTCAGCCGTATCTGGCTGCGGCACTGGGTGGAGCAACAGCTCCGGGGGTCGCGCGCTGCGCTGGCATACCTGGAGCGCCCGCACCGCCTGATCATCGCCGCCAGTGCCACCGTGGCGCTCATCCTCGTGCTGAGTGGCGAACTGCTCGCGAGCGATCACGCGCAGAGCCTGAAGGACATGGCCATCGCCATGGCAATTTTCGCCGCGGCGGTCATCGTCCTCGGGCAACTGCTGCCGCGCGCCGTGGCGCGGCGTTTCGCACCGCAGGTGGCGTCATTCCTGTCGCCGCTCCTCGAGGCCGCGGCCGTCATCGCCGCGCCAGTGGTAACCGCAGGCCGGCTTGCGAGCCGGCCCTTCGAGCGGCGCCCCGCCGCACAGCGGCACACCGAGCGCGATACCATCCAGGACCTGCTGCGCGAAGGTGAGCTCGAGGGCGTGGGCGAGCGGCAGGAGATGGAGATCATCACCGGCGTGATGGAGTTCGGCGACAAGGTCGTGGGCGACGTCGCCATTCCCCGCGAGGAGATCTTCGCCATCCCGCGCGAGGCGAGTGCGCGCGAGATTGCCGAGGAGGTGGCGACATCTTCATTCAGCCGCGTGCCGGTGTACGAGGGCTCGCTGGACCGCATTGTCGGGATGATCCACGCGTTCGACGTACTGAAGGTGCGCGGGGAGCGTACGCCCGAACTGCGACCCGTGGCCACCGCGCTCCCAACCACGCCGTGCAGCGACCTGCTGTTTCGCATGCTGCGCACGCGCACCCATCTCGCCATCGTGCAGGACGCCGA
>JACMOE010000580.1 GCA_014378185.1 Gemmatimonadaceae bacterium
ATGTGTTACGCCTCATGGATCAGCGAACTTGGCATGGTCCTGCGCCATTGCGGCCGCCCGTCCAGCGACGTGCTCGTGGGCGACGTGTCCGACACGACGCGGGCGTAGAAAATCTCCGCCTGGTTGCTCGCGTTCACCTGCGGATAGTCCGTGGGGCGGTATAGGTCGCACGACTGGACGAAGCCGAGCAGGTTGCTGCCCGCGGCGTTCACCTTTGGCGTGAACATCATGATGATCCTGCCGTTCTTGTCCGTCGAGTCATCCCACACGAGCGGATTGCCGAAGTTCAGCAGCAGTGGATACGAGACGGTCTCGAACTCCTGCGCGAGCGCGATCATGTCCGCGTCGATCTTGCCGGCGAGGGCACTGGCGCTGTCCTCGAGCACGATCGTCCTGGGTCCCACGTAGACCACGCGTGCCGTGATCACCGGCGAGGCTGGCGTGGTGCAGGTGTTGTAGTTGAAGTTGATCTTCGCTGTGCTGCCTACCACGAGCGGCACGGGAGCCAGCGAGGAGGTCCGCGATCCCGGGGAGAACGCCGTGGACGCCGCAGAGCGGCGGTTGCGAACCAACGGACGAAGGTCGTGAATGAGCTGGAGGTCGTGCTCCAGCCGTTGCAGGTGCTCGTGCGCGGTCGCACGTATCGCGGGATCCATGGCCACGGGCCGCACGGGTGGCGCCGACAGCACGGTGATGCTGCGCGTCGCGTCGCCCGGGGCGAGTCGCGAGGCGCTCACGATGGGGCCCGCCCCCTTCAGCTCGATTCCGGCGCTGGCACTCCTGTTGGTGGCCGCATTGAACACGCTTACCACGTACGTGCCTGGCGCGGAGAGCTCATTGCAGGCGAGGTTGCCCGTTGACGTCACCAGCAGGCTCGCGCCAACGGCGAGCGTCCGCGTGGTGGCCACGGTCAGCGTCTGCTTCGCGGTTGCCGTGCCCGCGAGTGTGAACACATCCACCGCTACGGGCTGCGTGCTGGCGCAGGGCAACCCGGTGGCCGGTAGCGTAACCACGAGTTGCGTAGCCGTCGCCGCGGTGACGGTGGCTGCGACCCCGGCAACCTTTACCGTGGTGTTGCCCGGGCCCGTCACGAAGTTCGCGCCGGTGATGGTGGCGGTCACGCCAGGCACGAGCACGGCGGGCGTGATCGACGTGATCGTCGGCGGCGTTGTCCCCACCGGTGGTGACACCACCACCGTGGCCAGCCCCGCAATGCCTTCACTCCTCGCGGTCACTGTCGTGGTACCAGCGGCAAGCGCCGACAGCAGGCCACTGGCGTCGATGGTGGCGATGCGCGTGTCGCTGGACGTCCACGCGACGACCCGCCCAGTGAGTGCCGTCCCGTTCTTGTCCTTGAGCGTGGCCACCAGCGCGGACGACTGGCCGGCCACGATCGCGCCAGGAAGCGCAATGGTCACCGTCGACACGCGCGGCAGGATCATCACGAGGGCGAACGACCCGCTCTTGCCCTCCACCGTCCCGGTGATCGTTGCGGTGCCGACGGCAACCGCCGTGACCGTACCCGCTGCGTCCACGGCTGCGATGGCGGGCGCCGACGACGTCCAGGTCGCCGTCCGGCCGGTCAGCGCCAGGCCGCTCTGGTCGCGCACGTCGAGGGTTGCGGGCAGGGTGCTCCCGATTTCGAGCTCACTCTGCCCGAACGCAATGCTGACCGTGGTGACGACGGGCGTGATCTTCACCACGGGCGGTGTCGTGGTCTCGATTCCACCACCGCATGCGATCTCGAGGGCGGGGATGGCGAGGCAGGAGAGCGGGAAACGAAAACGCATTGGACGGAATGGAGGAGGATGCCGTGACACAGGCGAAACGGCGCGAGCGCCGCCCCAGAGAATGCTGGCGCGGACAGGCCATGGCAAGACGCCGGAGAAGGGCTATCTTTCGCCCATCAACCCCCCCGTACGGAGACGCAGTTTGAAGACAGCCACTTTCGAGACCAATCGCGGGACCATCACCGCGGAGCTCTACGACACAGATGCGCCCTTGACCGTCGCGAACTTCGAGAAGCTCGCCAATAGTAAATTCTATGATGGCGTGAAGTTCCATCGTGTCATCGCCGACTTCGTCGTCCAGGGCGGCGATCCGTTCTCCCGCGACCTGCCGGACGGCGATGGCCGCGTCGGCACCGGCGGACCCGGCTGGAAGATCAAGTGCGAGACGGCGGGCAATCCGCGCAAGCACGAGGTGGGCTCGCTGTCCATGGCCCACGCCGGCAAGGACACCGGCGGCAGCCAGTTCTTCATGGTGCTCTCCGAGGATAACACCAAGCACCTCAACGGCGTGCACACCGTGTTCGGCAAGATCACGGGCGGCCTGGACGCCATGAAGCAGATCAAGATGAACGATGTCATGACCACGGTGCGCGTCGCATGAGCGCGTCCCAGCAGACCGACAAGTCCGCGGGCTTCACGGGGCTCATCCTTGGCAGCATCGCGATCTTCGTCATCCTGTTCGCCATCGTCCGCCTCACAACCGCGCACTATGCCGGTGGGGCGAAGGAAGCGGGACAGCCCGCCGCCGTGGAAGCACCGAAGTAACCTCGCACCACTCGGCGCAGGAACGGCGCCGTCGGACCAAGCGTTTCGGACTCGAGCTCTGTATTCTGCAGTACGTCGTGCGTCTCGGCATTCCTCAATGCCGAGCGCACGGTCGCTCGTCCCGCAATTCCTCCCGACGACCCGCCTACCTCAATGCTTCCCTCCCGCGACACCGCGCTCGCCCTGGTGCACGAGTACACCGCGGGCGATTCCCTCCGCAAGCACATGCTCGCCGTTGAATCGGCCATGCGCGTCTACGCTGAACGGCATGGCGAGGACGTCGAGCGGTGGGGGCTCGCCGGCCTGATCCACGACTTCGATTACGAGCGCTACCCCAACGACGCGCACTCCGCCACCAACGAGCATCCCGCGGAAGGCGTTCGCATCCTCCGCGCACTCGGCTGGCCCGACGACATCCTCGATGCGATCCTCGGCCATGCGCAGTATTCCGGCGTGCCGCGCGTGTCGCTCATGTCGAAAACGCTCTTTGCCGTGGATGAACTCACAGGGCTCATCACGGCCACCGCCCTGGTGCGGCCCTCCAAAAGCGTCCACGAAGTCGAGACGAAGTCCGTGCGCAAGAAAATGAAGGACAAGGCCTTCGCGCGTGGCGTCAGCCGCGAGGACGTGATCCAGGGCGCCGAGGCACTCGGCGTCGATCTCGACGAGCACATCGCATTCGTCATCGGCGCCATGCAGCGATCTGCCGTTCCGCTCGGCCTTGATGGCATTGCGCCACCGGCATGACGGGCATTCCAACGCTCCGCGCCGCGAGCCCGTAAGAGGGATGACGTTACCTCGCTGCTCAAAGGATGCTCGCGACCATCGCACCCTTCCCGCCGTACACCATGCCTTCGCCGGCTGAAGGCATGACGACGGAGCGCGCGATCGTGGTCGCGGCGCAACGTGGGTCGGACGACGCCTTCTCGGCGCTCGTTCGCATCCACCAGCGGCGCGCGTATGCCATCGTGCGCGCGATCGTGCTGTCGCACGAGGACGCCGAGGATGCGGTGCAGGAAGGCTTTCTTCACGCGCACCGCGCGCTGGACCGGTTTCGTCCCGATCAGCCATTCGGGGCGTGGCTGTACCGCATCATGGCGAATGCCGCGCTCGACCTCGTTCGGCGTCGGAAGGTTCGTGTGGCGGAGGAGTTGCCGGAATCCATCCCGATGCCATTTCGGGACCCGGCGGAATCGGGCGAGCTGCGTCAACGGTTGCAGGAGGCACTCACCCACCTTACGGCCCGCCAGCGCGCGGTGATCGTGATGCACGATGTGGAAGGCTACACGCACGGGGAGATCGGGCGAACGCTCGGGATTCCCGAAGGAACCGCTCGATCCGATCTTCACCATGCTCGCGCCGCATTGCGCAAGCTTCTGCAGAATCTACGGAGTTCATCATGACGCCAGACCGCTGGACTTCCGGCGACGCCGAGCTCACCAGTGCCCTTCGCGCGCTGTACGCCGCGCCGGCCGACGACGGCTACTGGAACGCCCTCGAGGCGCGCATCCTTGCGCATGTCGCGCGCGGCGAGGTGTCCCTGTCGTGGTGGTCCGAGCTCGCGGAGATGGCCCGCCCGGGCCTCGTGGCCGCGGCGGGGCTGATACTGGCGGCGAGCATGGCGCTCGCGCATTCGCGCCAGCTCGAGGTCACCAACGCCTACGCCAGCGTCATTTCGCCCGCGCCCTCGTCAATCGAGCCAGCCACGCGCGCTGCTTCCGTCGGTGACGGAGACGCGGCAGTCCACTTCCTCATCTCGCGATAGGCCCGGCGATGCAGCGTCCCAAGCAACAAGCCCTCGCCTTCCTGCTCGGCGCGCTCCTCGTGGGCGGTGTCGTCGGTTTCTCTGCCGACCGCATGTTCCGGCAGACCGACAACTCCATCGCGGCGCGGCGCAAGCGGATGTACGACGACCTCGCGCTGGCGCCGACCCAACGCCTCGCACTCGACTCCGTGTTCGATGCGTCCAACTGCCAGATCGATGCGCTCTACTCGCCGCTGGAACCGGCTTACGATTCCATCAAGGCCGCCCGGCGCACGCAGATCAACGCCGTCCTCACTCCTGACCAGCGCCAGCACCTCGAGGCACGCCGCAAGGACGATGAAGTCCGACGCGACGCCGAGCGCAAGCGCATCAAGTCGTCCTGCCACAAGTGATGCCATCCCCTGCCGTCGTCCGCGCCGCCGTCGCGCTGCTGGTCATGCCCGCCGCCATCATGGCGCAGGCTCCCGACACGCTCGCCGCCCGTCCCATCCCGCTGCGCGAGGCTGTCGCACTCGCGGAACAGAACGGGCTGGCCGCCATTCAGGCCCGCGGGCAGACCCGCGCCGCCGCCTCTGGCGTCCGCGCCGCCAGGGGCGCGTTGCTGCCCAGTGCCACCATCTCGCTGGGCCAGGTGAACCAGTCCGGCGAGCGGCTCGACGCGCAGGGCCGACTGGTGCCCTATCTCGCCACGCAGCCCTGGACCTACAGCACCGGCCTCAACTCCACCGTCAACCTGTTCGACGGCGGGCGTCGCTGGAACGAGGTCAAGCGCAGCCGCTACGACGTGGGCGCCGCCGAGGCCAATGAAGTGACGCAGAAGTACAGTCTCGCGCTGCAGGTGAAGACGCAGTACTACGCCATTCTCGCCGCGCGCGAAGCCGAAGCCGCCGCCCAGGCGCAGTTGCAGCAGGCGCAGGAGCAATTGAAGACTTCCATCGTCCGCACCCGTGCTGGTGTTGCAACACTCTCCGACTCGCTGCGCTCGGTGATCGCGGTGGGCAACGGCCAGCTCGCACTCATCACGGCGCGCAACAACGTACGAGTCGCGAGCGCCGCGCTCACGCGCCTCGTCGGATCCGAGTCGCTGGTCACGGCCCAACCCTCCGATACACTGGACAGGGGGCTGGCACCGGTGGACAGTGCGGCGCTGGCGTCCGTGCTCGACGAGGCCCCAACCATACGGCAGAGCGAGGCGCAGCTGGCATCGGCCCAGGCCACGGTGAAGTCCGCGAAGACGCCGTACCTTCCGTCCGTGGACCTGTCGTACTCTCGCTCGGGCAACGGCTTCAGCAACACGTACGGCGTGACCGGTAACCCGCTGGCCTACACGAACAACTTCAACATCCGGCTGTCGTACACGCTGTTCAACAACTTCCAGCGCGAGGATGCACTCACGCGTGCGGAAGTGACGGCCGACGTCGTGCAGGCCCAGGTGCGTGACGCGAAGCTCGCTGCTCAGCAGACCCTCGTGCAGCAGCTCGCCGCGCTCCGGTCGGCGCAGCAGCGCATCGTGATCCAGCAGGCCACGCTCGACGCGTCCAGGGAAGACCTGCGTGTACAGCAGCAGCGCTACGCCCTCGGCGCCTCCACGCTGCTCGACGTCCTCACCTCGCAATCCACGCTCGACGCCGCACGCTCCGCGCTCATCCAGGCCCGCCAGGATGTGCGCGTGGCCCGGGCGCAACTCGAGGCGCTCGTCGGCCGCGACCTCCCATGATCCACTTCACCTCGCCCATCGTGCGCAAGCTCATCGTCGTCACCACGCTCGTCCTCGGCTCCGCGTGCTCGTCCAGGGACCAGAAGGCCGTTCCCGTCGCCACCGTTGCGGTCGTCCGACGCGACATCGTCATCGACGCACAGGCCACCGGCGTCGTAGAGCCCATCGCCATCGTCGAGGTGAAGTCGAAGGCCGGCGGCCAGATCGTGAAGATGCCCGTCGAGACGGGCACGCTCGTGAAGCCCGGCGACCTGCTCGTGCAGATCGAGACGCGCGACACCAGGAACCAGTACAACCAGACGGCTGCCGCGCTCGCCGCGGCGCGCTCCAAGCTTGACGTATCCACCGCGCAGAAGAAGCGGGCCGACGACCTCTTCAAGAGCCGCATCATCCCCGCCACCGAACACGAGGCGGCCGATATCGATTTTGCGAACGCCAAGTCGCAGCTCGTGGCGGCCACTACGCAACAGGACCTCTCCAAGCAGCGGCTCGAGGATGCCACCGTCACCGCGCCCGTCGGCGGCACCATCATCGGGAAGACCGTGTCGCTCGGCACCGTCATCACGTCGGCCACCGGTGCGTTCGGCGGCGGTACCACGCTCCTCACCATGGCCGACTTGAGCAAGGTGCGCATTCGCGCCCTGTTCAATGAAACCGACATCGGCCAGGTGCGCCCAGGGCAGACCGCCACCGTCACCGTGGATGCGTACCCCGACCGGCGGTTCACCGGCATCGTGGAGAAGATCGAGCCACAGGCCGTCATCCAGCAGAACGTCACGATGTTTCCCGTGCTCGTCACGCTCGCGAACAATGAGGGGCTGCTCAAGCCGGGCATGAACGGCGAGACGAACGTGATGGTGGAGCAGCGCAGCAACGTGCTCTCGGTGCCCAACGACGCGGTGCGCAATCCGCGTGAAGCCGCGGCCACCGCGCCGATCCTCGGGCTCAATCCCGACACGGTTCGCGCGCAGATGGCCGCGCAGATGGCGGCGCGGGGTGGTGCACGTTAGGGCGGCCAGGGCGGCGCGCCGGCTGGTGCGGGTGCCCCAGGTGGCACGTCGCGCGGCGACGTCTCGCTCGATCCCCAGCAAGGCCAGGGCGGGCAGGGCAACCCCGGTGGTTTCCAGCAGATGGACGTCACCGATGCGCAGTGCAAGACGGTGACGGCGGCGCTTGCCAAAAAGCCAGCGGAAAAAGCGAAGCTCGATGCGCTTCGTGAGCAGATGATGAGCGGTGCGATGGACCGTCAGGCGGCACGCGCCGAGCAGGAGAAGATCTACGCTGCCGTCGGCGTCGATGCACGGGTTGCCGGTGCCTGCCGTCGCAAGGAGAGTGCGCAAGGCGGGCCAGCTTCACCAGGCGTCGCACTCAAGATCGCGGGCGGCAGCGAGGTGTCACCCACCGGCATGCGCCGCACGCGCGCCGGCCTCGTGTTCGTCAAGAAGGGTGAGACTTTCGAGCCGCGCCTCGTGCAGCTCGGCTCGTCCAACTTCGACTACACGGAAATCGTGAGCGGCGTGAAGGAGGGTGAACAGGTCGCACTGCTGGCGGCCGCCGCACTCCAGGCGCAACGGCAGCAGCAGAACGATCGCATGAAGGCCAACAGCGGCGTGCCGGGCATGCAGCAGGCACCGGCCGCTGGTGCTGGCCCTGCGCGTCCGGCTGCCGCTGCCGGCCGTGGAGGCTGAACCAGCATGCTCATCGGCGAAATCATCAGCGTAGCGCTCGGCGCACTTCGCGCCAACAAGCTCCGTTCGCTGCTCACCATGCTCGGCATCGTGATCGGTGTCGCGGCGGTCATCGCCGTTGTGGCGCTCGGCGCCGGTGCGCAGGGCGCCGTGAAAGCCCGCATCAGTTCCCTCGGCACCACGCTCCTCACGGTGATGCCCGGCCAGCAGCGCAACATGGGCGTGTCGTTCGACCAGAGCGTGAAGCTCACGGTGGACGACGCCAAGGCGCTCCAGGACAAGGCCACCAACCTCAACGCCGTGCAGCCCGAGATCAACTCGCGCGTGCAGGTGCAGTACCTCGGCCAGAACGCCAGCACGTCCGCGGTCGGAACGTCGGCCAACTATCTCGAGGTGCGCAAGTACGAGCTGCAGGCCGGGCGGATGTTCACCACGCAGGAGGACGAGAACCGCCAGCGCGTCGTGGTGCTGGGACAGACTGTCGTCACCAACCTCGGCCTCCGTTCGCCCGACGCGATCATCGGCGAGAATATCCGCATCAAGGGGCTGCAGTTCACCGTCATCGGCGTGCTGAAGTCCAAGGGCCAGTCGTCGCCGTTCGGCGACCCGGACGATCAGGTGCTGATCCCCATCACCACCGGTCGCTTCCGCGTGTTCGGCACAGATCGCCTCCGGTCCATCAGCGTGCTCGCGCAGAGCGAGGAGAAGATTCCCGAAGCCATGGCCGACGTGCAGAAGGTCCTGCGCCGGCAACATCGGCTCACCAGCTCCAAGCCGGACGATTTCCAGATCCGCAGCCAGGCCGACTTCCTCAATACGCTCGGTGAAACCACTGCGGTGTTCACCTACCTGTTGAGCGGCATCGCCGCGGTGTCGCTGCTGGTGGGCGGCATCGGTATCATGAACATCATGCTGGTGTCCGTCACCGAGCGCACGCGCGAGATCGGTATTCGCAAGGCGCTCGGCGCCACGAGTGCCAACATCCTGCTCCAGTTCCTCATCGAGGCCGTGGTGCTCTGCCTGCTCGGCGGGTTGATTGGCGCGGCGGTGGGCAGCGGTGGCGCGATGGCGATGAGCAAGTTCGCGCAGTGGAACACGCAGATCTCGCCGTCGTCCATTGTGATGGCGTTCGTGTTCTCTGCCGTGGTGGGCGTGCTGTTTGGCGTGTGGCC
>JACMOE010000581.1 GCA_014378185.1 Gemmatimonadaceae bacterium
GCATGACGGAAAGGTACGCCCCGGAACCAGCTTCACGGTATGG
The DNA here is from genome assembly GCA_014378185.1 of Gemmatimonadaceae bacterium. Taxonomy (GTDB): domain Bacteria; phylum Gemmatimonadota; class Gemmatimonadetes; order Gemmatimonadales; family Gemmatimonadaceae; genus AG11. The sequence goes on from JACMOE010000581.1 coordinate 44, forward strand.
TGACCGTGCTTTTTGATCCGGGCGCCGGCAATGGCGTGGGTGCCTGCTTCGGCTTGTCGGTCAGCGTGACGGAGCCCCCAAAGTACCATTGCGCTCCCTCTCGATCATGCTTCGGAATGCGAATGAGTGAACTCATGAGTGGAAATAGCTCCTTCTGCGCCGGCGTCACGAGCGAGTCCGCGATTTCCGGCTGCTCCCAGAAGATCTTCCAGTACTCCTTCTGGATGGTGAGCACACTGTCCAACTCGGTCTTGCCTGCGCCACCCTCCCGTTGTGCGAGGAACTTGCCGAGCGGAACGTAGATCGCGCGCACGCGGCTGGAGTACACGGAATCGGCACGTTGCAGCCCGGTCATTTGCGCAGTGCTCAGGAACAGCGAGTCGGCCTCCTCGATGAGCGCCTTGTGGATGCTGGAGGTGCGTCCGAGGTAGAACGCTGTGAGGGAGTCTGCCGAGCGACGCTGCCATCCATCAGGGCCGCGAATGGGCTCCACGGCGCGACGCAGCTGTTGCACGTCGAAATCGGTGGAAAAGCGCAGCGAGAAATCGACGATGAGGCGGAAGGGGTTCTGCGCAAGGGTATGGCCGGGCCGTGTATCGGCGAAGCGAGGATTGACGTCGTAACGGAAGCGCTGCAACGTCGCATCGAACCCGCGAGGCACGAGGAGCACGGGATCCGGCGTGGCGGTCGAACCCCAGCCATGCATGGATTCGCTGCCGTGCAGCGCCTGATCGAGCCCGGCAAGAACGTTCTCGAGATACACGCGTGGCGATACGCGCCCACCCCATTGTCTGGGCGTGCGCGGCTGCCACTGGATGTTGACGGATTGCGTCCACGGCCCACGGCAGCTGTTGCGGCCAGCCACCTGTCCTGCATTCGCCACGAGGCAGGCCCCTGCTGCGTTCGAGCCGGTGGCGAGAAGGGTGCGCACCTGTGCGGCAAGGACGACATCCGTCTCACGAGCGGGATCGGGCACGAAGGCGCGATCGCCACCTCGTCCATCGCCGTTCACGTCGCCCTGCACGAGCGGGGTGAAGGGAAGACCGGACTGCCCGCGCGCCTGGAGTGTCCACGAGCCGAGCATGCCCTTGGAGAAGCCGGTGGATAGAACGATCACGTGTCGCGCATCGAACTGGCCTGGCGCCCACTCCTGTTCTCGTGGGTCGCCAAAAGCCGCTCCGTCGAAGCCGCGGAACTGACGCCGTGTGGACTGCACTGTGTAGTTGAAGGAGCCGTAGAACTGTGCGCCGCTCCGGAACTTGAAGATGTCCGGTGCGATGCCGACGCTGAGCTGCGTTCCGTATCCACGATGGTCGCTGACGCGGCGGCCCACACGCCCGAACTGATCGGAGATGCGAGATTCTGCGGCCGACACCGATCCGCTGGCGGGATCGATGGCCGCGGTGGAGACGAACACGGGCCGGCCACCTTCACCCGCGAGCGTGAAGCGAGGTACGCCCTTGAAGTTGGCGTCCACCGTACCGGGTTGCGAGAGATCGTACGACGCGAGGCCCGCGAGGCGAAAGAGGAGCGAGTGGACACTGGTGTTCCAATCCAGCGACGCACGCCAGCTGTGCGGCACGTCATAGCCGGGGTCGATGAGTGTCACCCCCGGAGCTCGTTCCGCCAAGGGGCCCGCGCCGGTTGCACACTGCGTGGGGATGGAGCCTGGGTCCGCACTGAAGCGCGTCCAGTCCACCATCGGCACCGCCGAGCCCACGCACGAGAGATATGACGTTCCGCCGGGTAGCCCGTTTGCCGCTGACGCACCGGCGAGTATGCCGGGACGCAACAGGTCGCGGAAGTCGCCAATGCCGCCGCGAACGACGCCAGCCGCGGTGCGGAAGAA
>JACMOE010000582.1 GCA_014378185.1 Gemmatimonadaceae bacterium
CCCACGCTCGTGTTCGCGCACGCCGCCTTCCGCGATCTTCTCGGCGCGCCGGCCGGGATTGCGCTGGGAGCGCCACTTGCCGATTGCCTGCGATCCCAGAACACCAGCGCGTTGGCTGCGCTGCTCAACCAGGCGTTCCGCACCGGCGTTGTGCTCCGAGACGCTCGACTTGGTCTGGGTGACGTCAATCGCCCGGCGATGTCGTGCAGCATCTGGCCAGACGTGAATGCCGACGGCGAAACGGAGTATCTCCTCGTCGAGTTGCGCCGCACTTCAGACAACGAACTCGCGTACTCGCTTCAGCGGGAGGTCGCGGAACGTCTCCTTGTGAGCGCGTTGCGCGAACAGCATGCGGCGGAAATGGCCGAGTCGTCGAGAAAGACTTCCGAGTTTCTCTCGGCGGAGAGCCGTCGTCTTGCCGAGTCGCTCGACGAACAGGTGACGCTCGCCGCGATGGCACAAATTGCACTCCCGCATCCCGGGGCATGGTCCATTGTCGACATGCTCGACGATCGCGGCCGCATGCACCGCCTGGCAGCCGTCCACCCAGATCCGGTCGTTCAGGGCGTTCTCGATGCCATTCACGGACGGTGGCATCCTGCGAACACCGACAAGTTCGGATTGCCTGCGTTGACGAGAGGTGCGGCGCAACCACTCATCGCCGACGCCGCAGATCTCACGTTTTGTGATGCGCCGCACGACGGCAAAGTGCTCGATGCATTGCGGGCACCGCATGCCGGCTCCCTGCTGACCATGCCACTGCTGATCCGCGACAAGCTGGTCGGCGCCATCACCTTCGTGAGTGGAAGCGACGCGCGGCATTACACTCCGGAGGACATGGAACTGGCGAGAGAACTCGCCAGCCGGAGTTCCATCGTTCTGGAACGTGCGCGCCTGTATGGCGAGGCCGTTGCCCTCCGGATCAAGGCCGAAGCGGCGACTGTCGCGAAAAGCTCGTTTCTCGACATGATGAGCCATGAGCTCCGCACGCCGCTCAACGCGATCGGCGGGTACGTGGACCTCCTCGACCTCGAACTGCACGGGCCCATCACCGAAAAGCAGCACGTTGACCTCGGGCGCATCCGCAGCAGCCAGCGGTACCTGACGGCGCTGGTCCACGACCTGCTGAACCTCGCGCATGTTCGCGGCGGGCGGCTGGCCTACGACATTCGTGACATCGGCGCATTCGACGTGCTCGTCGAGGGCGTCGCGATGGTCGAACCGCTCATTGCGGCACGCGGCGTCACCTACTCGACCGTCGCGTGTGAGCCACCGATCGTGGCGCGCGGCGATCGCGAGAAGGTGCTCCAGATTCTCATCAACCTGCTGTCCAACGCCATCAAGTTCACTCCGGACCGAGGCAAGATCGTCGTCGACTGCCAGGAGGAATCCGGTATGGTCAGGATACGCGTCGGCGACACAGGCATCGGCATTCCGGCGGACAAGCTGGAGAGCATCTTCGAGCCATTCGTTCAGGTGAAGGTCGGCACGCTCGGCTCGGGTGTCGGCGTAGGGCTCGGACTCGCCATCAGTCGCGCGCTCGCGCGAGACATGCATGGTGACGTGACAGTGGAGAGCACCATAGGGCAGGGGGCGCGGTTCACGCTCACCCTGCCGCGGGCAACAGGCGAAGCGATGAAGACCGAAGTGGTTGCGCCGCGGTCGACCTGAGCACGACACTCCCGCTGCGCGTGGCGACCTCGACGGCGTCGCTCCTCGCGTCCGGCAATTCTTGACACCGCCTGAGCGCCGGGTCACCTTGAGTATGGGCCATATCACGCACCATACCCGCCCGGCTCCGCCTCCTCCAGCGACGCTTCCCGCCCTTCATGGCTGCTCCCGCTGCCTCCAGCGAACGCCTCGGTGATCTTCTCGTCCGCGAAGGGCTCATCACGCGCGAGCAACTGGAAAAGGCACTCCAGGAACAGCGCCAGAGCGGCACACGCGTTGGCTACAACCTGGTCAAGCTCGGCTTTATCCAGGAAACCGAACTCACCAAGATGCTCGCCCGGCAATACAAGATGCCGGCGGTGGACCTGTCCAAGTTCGAGGTGGATCCGCGCATCGCCAAGCTCATTCCGGGCGACGTCGCGATCAAGAACCTCGTGCTGCCACTCAAGCGCGATGGCCGTACGCTCACCGTCGCCATGGCCGACCCCACCAACCTGGGTGTCCTCGACGACCTGAAGTTCATCACGCGCTACGACATCTTCCCCGTCATCGGGGGCGAGTTCACGCTCAAGAGCGCCATCGAGAAGCTGTACGAGAACACCGCCGACACGCAGGTCAACGACCTCCTCTCCGTCATCGACGACATGGAGAGCGACGTCGAGGTGCTGGAAGAGAAGGAAGAGGACCAGGTTGCCGCGCAGCTCAGCGCGTCCATGGAAGACGCGCCGGTGGTCAAGCTGCTGAACGCCATCCTCACCGATGCGGTGAAGAAGGGCGCATCCGACATCCACTTCGAGTGCTTCGAGTTCGACATCCGCGTCCGCTACCGCATCGACGGCGCGCTGATGGAAGTGATGAAGCCGCCCATGAAACTCAAGGCCGCGCTCATCTCGCGCTTCAAGATCATGGCGCAGCTCAACATCGCCGAGCGTCGCGTGCCGCAGGATGGACGCATCAAGCTGAAGATGGGCAAGAAGGTGATCGACTACCGCGTGTCCACCCTGCCCACGCTCTTCGGCGAGAAGATCGTGCTCCGGATTCTCGACAAGGGTAACCTTACCCTGGACCTCGAGAAATTCGGCATCGAACCGAAGGCCGAGAAGGACCTCATGGAGGCGGTGTCGAACCCGTACGGCATGGTGCTCGTCACCGGCCCCACGGGCTCTGGCAAGACGACCACGCTCTACAGCGCGCTCAGCAAGGTCAACAACATCGACGTCAACATCATGACGGCCGAGGATCCCGTGGAGTACAACCTCTACGGCGTGAATCAGGTGCTGGTGCGCACCGAGATCGGCATGACCTTCGCCGCCGCGCTGAAGGCATTTCTCCGGCAGGATCCGAACATCATCATGGTGGGCGAGATCCGCGATCTCGAGACGGGCGGCATCGCCATCAAGGCGGCGCTCACCGGCCACATGGTGCTGAGCACGCTGCACACCAACTCGGCGCCGGAGACGGTCACACGTCTCATGGACATGGGTCTCGAGCCGTTCAACGTGGCCTCGGCGCTCAACCTCGTGCTCGCGCAACGACTGCTCCGGCGCATCTGCGGCAACTGCAAGATCCAGTATACGCCGAGTGCCATCGAGTTCGACGTCGCCAAGGTGCGCGAGGATACCACGTTGCGGAGTCTGCGCTTCCAGCAGGAGACGGTGGACAACGCGAAGCTGAAGGCCTCCAAGGAGGCGATGCCGCTGCTCCAGAACGTGACGCTGGACACACGCATCATGGATCTTCCCTTCTTCAAGGGAAAGGGGTGCGACCAGTGCGCGGGCACCGGCATGAAGGGCCGTCAGGGTGTCTATGAGGTGATGCCCATGAGCCCGAACCTGCGCAAGCTCATCCTCCAGAACGTGGGCGCCGCCGAGATCCGCGACGCCGCCGTGGACGAGGGGATGCTGACCCTGCGCATGGACGGCTGGGTGAAGGTGATGAAGGGCATCACGACGCTGGAGCAGGTGGTACGCGAGACGGCGGTGTAGCCTTCTGTAGCGAAGGCGGTGCTGGTTCGTCCTTCAACCGTCTGGCAGTGCGCCCCGCGCCCTGCCAGACGGGGTCTTTCCTGTCCCCAGTCCCCCCGTCCCCCGGTCCCCCGTAGATGGCTGCACCAGGCCCGGGCACCGG
>JACMOE010000583.1 GCA_014378185.1 Gemmatimonadaceae bacterium
AGTACATCGTCTTCATTCTTCGCGCAGACAATCGCGGCGAAGGCGGTATCCTGGCATTGCTGGCGCTGTTGCTGCAGCAGAAGCGACGCGAGGATGACAAGGGGCGGCGGAAGCTTCTCGTCGCACTCGGCCTGTTCGGCGCGGCCCTGCTCTACGGCGACGGCGTGATCACGCCGGCCATTTCCGTCCTGGGCGCAGTGGAAGGCCTCGAGGTGGGCACGCCGGCACTGGCGCACGTCGTGGTGCCCATCACCCTCGTCATCCTGTTCGCACTGTTCATGGTGCAGCGCTACGGCTCGGCGCGCGTGGGAACGGCGTTCGGACCCATCATGCTCGTCTGGTTCGTGACCATCAGCGCGTTGGGCGTCCGCTCCATCATCGCTGCGCCTGCCGTGCTGGCGTCGGCCAACCCGTGGCACGGCGTGCTCTTCTTTCGCGACCACGGTATAGCGGGATTTCTCACACTGGGCGCTGTCGTGCTCTGCGTGACCGGTGGCGAGGCACTCTACGCGGACATGGGGCACTTCGGGAAGCGGCCCATTCGCATTGCCTGGTTCGTGGCCGTACTGCCCGCGCTGCTGCTCAACTATTTCGGTCAGGGCGCTCTGCTGCTGCGGACGCCTGCCGCGGCGAGCAATCCATTCTATCTTCTGGCGCCGGCGTCATTCCAGTGGCCCCTGCTCATCATCGCGACGGCGGCGGCGGTTGTCGCGTCGCAAGCCCTCATCTCCGGTGCATTCTCGCTCACGCAGCAGAGCATCCAGCTCGGCTACTCACCGCGCATGCAGATCATCCACACCTCCAAGCACGAGGCGGGGCAGATCTACATTCCCGAGGTGAACAAGGCGCTCATGGTGGGATGCCTCGTGCTCGTGCTCGCATTCAGGAATTCCAGCGCGCTCAGCGCCGCGTACGGCATTGCCGTCACGGGCACGATGGCGATCACCACCATCCTCTTCGCGGTGGTCGCGCGGTCGCGGTGGAACTGGTCAATCCTGCATGTCAGCCTGCTCACGGCGTTCTTTCTGCTCATCGACGTGTCGTTCCTCATCGCGAACGTCATCAAGATCGAGCACGGCGGATGGGTGCCGATCCTCATGGCGATTGGTGTGTATACGCTGATGAGCACGTGGAAACGCGGCCGAGTGCAACTCCAGGAAATCCAGGAGGCCGGTCAACTCCCGCTCGCCACCTTCCTCGCGAGCATCGAGAAGACCCCGCCCCTCCGGGTGCGCGGCACGGCCATCTTCATGACGTCGAGCCCGGACGGCGTGCCTGTGGTGCTGCTGCACCACCTGAAGCACAACAAGATGCTGCACGAAACGGTGGTATTGCTGAGCGTGCAGACGCGCGGCATCCCGGAAGTGACGGGCGACCACATGCTGGCGCTCGAGAAGTTGGGCCAGGGATTTTACCGGCTCATCGCGACCTATGGATTCATGCAGTCCCCGAATATCCCCGAGCTCCTCGCCCGCGCCGCGGCCGACGGCGTGCCGGTGCCGAAGATGGACACGTCATACTACCTGGGCCGCGAACGGCTGGTGCTCACCGGCAAGGCGAAGATGTCACGCTGGCGCAAGAGCCTCTTCGCCTTGATGTCGCGCAACGCCCGCTCGGCCACCGAATTCTTCCAGATCCCCCCGAATCGGGTGATCGAGTTGGGCGCGCAAATCGAGTTCTAGTCCTCGAGGCTCAAACGCGCGGTGCTTCCCTAAAGTTGCCGGGGCGGGCACAACCGCGCAGCACTTGCCCGACGTGCCATATTTCAGCATGGCCACATTGACACCTACCGAAGAAACGCAGCCAGCGCGCACGCCCGACCTCGACGCCTTTGCGCACCACTGGCAGGACGAGGCCGATGCAGCCTATCTCTACCGCTTGCTGGCCGACGCGGAGCCCGATACGAAGAAGCAGGACATCTACCGGCGATTGGCAGATGTGGAGGACCGGCACCTCGAGATCTGGGCGGGCCTGCTGAATCAGCATGGCCGGCGCGTGGGACCGCACCGGCCCACCGCGCGTACGCGAATGCTGGCGTTCCTCGGACGCCGTTTCGGTCCGTCGTTCCTGTTGCCCATGCTGCTCGCAGAGGAGGGACGCGAAGTGAAGGCGTACCTCGACATGCATCGGACAACGGGGCGGAACGTCGCCGGGCGCGACGAGGCACTGCTGCTCGCCAAGGAGTCTGCCGAGCATGCGACGACGCTGAATGCGGTGGCCGGGCGTACGGGCGAACCGTGGCACCAGACGGGTGCCGGCGGTTTCCTGCGCAACGTCGTCTATGGGTTCAACGACGGACTCACGGCCAACTTCGGCCTCGTGGCCGGCGTGATCGGTGCGTCAGCCGTGGCCAACCACCACGCCGTGATCGTCGCGGGTGTCGCGGGACTCATCGCGGATGCGTTGTCGATGGGGTCCAGTGGCTACCTCGCGGCCCAGAGTGAGCGCGAGGTGTACGCGCACGAGATTGCCATGGAGCGTGACGAGATCGCACTCATGCCGGAGATCGAGCGCGACGAGCTTGCACTCATCTATGAGGCCAAGGGCATCGATCGCGAGCACGCGTACGCACTCGCCACGCAGGTGATGGCGGATCCGGAAAAGATGCTTGCCGAGCAGGTACAGGAGGAGTTGGGCATCAGCGAGTCGGCGACGTCGCCGTTCCGCGAGGCGTGGATCACTGGCACGGCCACGGCGATTGGTGCACTCATTCCGGTGATGCCGTTCTTCTTCCTCACGGGCCGCACGGCGGCGGTGGTCGCCTTCGCGGTCGCCATGCTGTCCCACTGGGTGGTAGGCGCGGCACGGTCGATCTTCACCGGTCGCGGCGTCTTTCGCTCCGGCATCGACATGTTCGTGGTCGGACTCGGGGTCGCCGCTGTGGGATATTACGTGGGAGAGTGGATCGCGCGGTTGCTCTGACGCTGTCGTCCTGAGCAAAGCGAAGGACCTGCTTGTTACGTGCGTTGTCGAGAGCGGGTCCTTTCGCTGCGCGCAGGACGACACTTTTTTACCTTCGCCTCGTTTCATCGATGAAAACCATTGCATTCGCGATTGTCCTGGCCGTCGCGTCATCTGGTACCGCACTCGGGCAGGCATCCGGCCCGACGACGCCCGCACCCGCGCCGCGCACGCAGTCCGACTACTACGTGCCCCTCTACGGCGTCACGGCCGGCATCAGCA
>JACMOE010000584.1 GCA_014378185.1 Gemmatimonadaceae bacterium
CCATCGCGAACGGTGTCTTCGTGGCGTCGCCAAATCGCGTCGGGCACGAGGACGACGAGCCGGGCACGCGCGGCATCGAGTTCTTCGGCCACTCGTTCATCGCAGACCCGTTCGGGCGTATCCTCACGGAGGCCGGCACGGATGAGGCGGTCCTGGTGGCCACCTGCGACCCCAGGCTCATCGAGGAGACGCGCCGCAACTGGCCGTTCCTTCGCGACCGTCGCATCGATGCGTACGCGCCCATCCTCTCGCGGTACCTCGGCGCGTGAAGTTCCACGCATGAAGCGCAGCCCGTAATGCGCTGGTGTTTTCGGGCGGTTGTTTTCTGTTCTCTGTATTCTGTTATCTGTTTCTGTTTTCTGTAATCTGTTTTCTGTTTTCTGTTATCTGTTGTTGCACAGCTTGCCGTCCCCCGTCCAGCGAGCGCCAGCGAGCGACCCGTCCCCCCACATGCCTCCCTACACCTTCCCCCCCGAGTGGGCGCCGCACGACGCCACCTGGATCGCGTGGCCGCACCACGAGCCGGACTGGCCGGGGAAGCTTGCGCCCATCCTGTGGGTCTATGCGGAAATTGCGCGCGTCATCGCGCTGCACGAACGCGTGGAGATCCTCTGTCACGACGCGGCGGTCCATGCGTCGGCACAGGAACATCTTGCCGCACACGGCGTAACGGAGAACGTCCGCCTGCACGTCGTGCCCAACGATCGCGTGTGGTTGCGCGACTCCGCGCCCACCTTCGTGCACGACGACCGCGGCGCCACCACCCTCATGAACTGGGGCTTCACCGCATGGGCCAAGTACCCGAACTTCGCGCGTGACGCTGACGTGGGTCGCGCGATCCAACGCATCACTGCGCTCCCGCGCCTCGAACCGACCCGGCCCGATACGGGCGAGCGCCTCATCCTCGAGGGCGGTGGAATCGAGACCGACGGCGCCGGCACGCTGCTGGTGACAGAAGAGTGGCTGCTGTCCGACGTGCAGGTTCGCAATCCAGGCATGGATCGCGACAGCTACGAAAAGGCGTTCCGCAACTACCTGGGCATCCGACAGACCATCTGGCTCGGCGAGGGATGCATCGGCGACGATACGCACGGGCATGTGGACGACATCGCACGATTCGTCGCTCCGGGCGTGATCGTGCTCGCGTACGAGGAGGATCCCGCTGACAGCGAGAATCACCGGCGCTCGGTGGACAACATGCGGCGCCTCGAGCTGGCCGGCGCGGCGGATGGCGTCCTCAAGGTGATCAAGCTGCCGTATCCGCGTGCCGTCACCATGCAGGGTGAGCGACTGCCGGCCAGCTACGCCAACTTCTATCTCGCCAACGGCGTTGCCCTCGTCCCCACCTTCAACGACCCGAACGACCGGATCGCGCTCAATGCGCTTGCAACGCTCCTGCCCAATCGCCGGGTGGTGGGCATTCACGGCGTGGACCTGGTGTGGGGATTCGGGACGCTGCACTGCCTCACGCAGCAGCAGCCAGCCGGCACGCGGTCGGGCGGCACCTGAGCAACGAGCAGGTCCTTCGCGTCGCTCAGGACGACATCCATGCTCCTCATCCGCATTTGCACCGCGATGCAGGTTCGCTCCTTGCAAACCAGTGTCATGAATCAGAAGTGTTGACTCAGGAGAACAACCATCGGTCCACGAACTTCCAATTCACGACACCAGGATTGCGCATGAAAATCACACTGCTCGGAGACGACGCCATCCGGCTGGAGCCCACCCCCGGCATGCTGACGATCGAGGCAGCCTCGGCCGACGTGAGCTACTCGCCGTTTCACATGCTGGCTAGCGGCTTGGCGACATGCACCCTGTCGGTGTTGCAGTCGTGGGCTACCCACGCCAAGGTGTCGGTAGATGACCTGTCGCTCGAAGTCCAGTGGCGATTCGCCGACGATCCCCACCGCGTCAGCAACATGGCCGTGATCGTGGACTGGAAGTCGCTGCCTGCCGAGCGCATGGCAACGGCCCGCCGTGTTGCCGCGTTGTGCACTATTCACGCGACCCTCACGCATCCACCGGCCGTCGACATCCTGTCGGCCCGCGACCTCGCGTCGGACCATCACCACGACGATGGGCCCGCGGCCGCCGAGATGCACGGAGAGCCATCGGCAGCACCACCGACAATGGACGGAGCGGCGGAACGATGACGGTACCCGTCGTGAGGTTCACGGTTGCTGGCGAGAATGAGGAGGCGAGCGCCGGCCTCGGCCGCGCGTACACCGTCGTCTACGACGGCGACTGTCGCGTCTGTACGCGCCTTGCCGGCGTCCTCGAGACGTGGGACGCATCTCACCGACTCGAAGTGGTGTCTTCACAACATCGCGGCGTGATGGCGCGGTTTCCCTGGATCCCCGCCCGCGCCTACGTCGAGGCGCTCCAGCTCATCGCCAGGGACGGCACCACATGGCAGGGCTCCGCCGCAATCGAGCAGCTGCTCGGCGTCCTGCCCCGCGGACGCTGGATCTCATGGGTGTTCCGCTTCCCCTACGTGCGATCGCTTGCCGACCGATTCTACCGCTGGTTCGCGCGCAATCGCTACCGACTCGGTTGCGGCGCGCACTGTCAGACGCGTCCGCTGGACGTGATGTGGGCCGAGGCCGAGAAGGACTGAGCCTCAGTCCACGCCAGCTGCGATCTTCTCGGTGTTCTCCCTGCGCTTCCGCTGCATGATGAGTTCCTCGAGCCAATGCGAGATGGCGGCCGCCTCATCATCGTCTAGCGACTCGGTGACGTCCTGCGCCCCCTCGCGTGACAACCCGCCGCTCAACTCCACCATCTTCTCCACCACGTGCGACCATGTGTGGTCCTGCATCCGGTCGCCAAGCGTGCGCATGGCCACCAGGTCAATCACGTTCGCCGCGCGATCGTACACTTCCACCTGGAAACGGACTGCCGCACCGCGCTGCTCCGTGAGGAACCGTACGGCGCCCGCAAGCGGATGGCCCGCGAGGGTCAGCAGGGTCACGCGCCGCGCTTCCAGTCCGGTCACGCGCACCTGTACGTGGCCGCGCATCGGCAGCGCGAGCGTCAGCGTTTCACCTTCCGCAAAACCGCCCGCGTCGCCAGGCTCGACGCGTGCTTCCACGAATACGGGCGTCACGTCGTTGAAGTGCTCGGTGAACATCCGGAAGAGGACGTCCGGCGAATAGCGACAGTCATCGATGTCGGCCCAGAACCGCTTGCGCTTCAATGTGCCCACGCCGTCGGTCGGCAGCTGCTCGGGCTGTTGATCGCAGAGCGCTCGCAAACCGGCGTCGAGCGAGGTGGGCGTAATGCGGAGCACGTCGGTGAGCGCATTGATGGCGCCTGGCGCAATGACGTTCCCCTCGCGAAGCATCTGCAACTGGTCGTCCGTGAAGCCGACATCCCACCCCACGAGCGAGATGAGTTTCGCGCCCATGGTTGCGACTGCTTCGGGCAGTGCGATGCTCCGCACGTCACGACCGGTAATCACGTTGAATCGCTGCAGCAGGTCGTTCTGCGACGTGACCTCCACCCCCGCGATGTCGAGTTCGCGACCGCCCAGATCTTCGCGCTCCACCACGTCCGCGAGTGAAACGGCGGCGTCCTCCCACCAGAGTGGCTGGAAGGGCTGATCCCCATCACCGATTTTCGGCACGACAGGGCTGGGGCTGCGAACCATGCGCAGCAGGACGGAGATTTGTTCGTCGCCGGGGCCATACACATTGCCAGGCCGGCAAATCGTCCATGCACCGCGAAAGGCGCGCGTGAGTCGTTCACCCTCGCACTTGGAGCGATGGTAGTCAGACGCGCCGCGGTCAGCGCCAAGCGAGGAGACGTACACGAAGCGCCTGACACCGGCTCGCTCCGCTTCGTGGATCATGTTGCGAGTGCCACCCACGTTCACGCGCGCGAACGTTGCCTCCGGCGGTGCCTCCTCGACGATCCCCGTGACGTGCAGCACCGCGTCGCACCCTTCCGCAGAGCCGGCAAGGGACGCGGGGTCACCGACGTCCGCCTGGTGAGCGATCACGCCGGCCGGCCACTGCCGCACCTCGTCGTCGGCATGGCGCGAAACGAGCACCACCTCGTGGCCGCGCCGCAGCAATTCGGTGACCGCGCCCGTGCCGACGACGCCCGTACCGCCCGTGACGAGGATTTTCATGAATGTTCAAGAGGGCAGGTAGAGTGCCAGCAGCGCAGTCATCCCGGATGCGCCGGCTGGGTGAAGTCCAGAATGTTTCCTGTCTTCTGTTGTGTGTCTTCTGTCTGCCAATTCTGCTGTCCGTTCTCCATCCGCTGTCCCCTGTTCTCCGTCCCCCGGCGTATCTTCACGCGTCGCCGGCGCTGCCGGCCAATTCCCGGTTTCCTCATGCGCATCGAGACGCTGGCAGTTCACGCCGGCCACACCACCGATCCGTCCACCGGGGCTGTCGCGCCCCCGATTCACCTCTCGACCACCTTCGAACGCGAAGGAGACGGTTCGTTCCGTGGCGGGCACACGTACGGACGCAGCTCCAACCCGAATCGAACGTCGCTCGAACTGTCCCTTTCCGCCCTCGAGCAGGGCGTAACCGCACTGGCCTATTCGTCCGGCTCCGCCGCGACGCTGGCCATCCTCCAGTCGTTGTCGCCTGGCGATCACGTGGTCGCTCCCAGCGATGCCTACTACGGCACCCTGCGCCAGCTTCACGAGATCTTCGCCGGATGGGGGCTCGTGTGTGACACAGTGGACATGACGGATCTCACCGCCGTCGAGCGCGCCATGCGGCCAACCACACGGATCGTCTGGTGCGAAACGCCGTCGAATCCCATGGTGCGCGTGGTGGACATTGCGCGCATCGCCGAGCTGGCCCACGCGGCAGGCGCGCGGTGCGTCGTCGACAACACGTGGGCCACGCCGGTGCTCCAGCAGCCGCTCGCACTTGGGGCAGACCTCGTGATGCACTCCACCACCAAATACCTGGGCGGCCACAGCGACGTGACCAGCGGTGCCATCGTCGCTCGGCAGGACGATGATTTCGTCGAGCGGCTTCGACTCATGCAGCGCGTCGGAGGCGCCGTACCATCGCCCTTCGACTGCTGGCTGGTGTTGCGCGGTATCCGCACGCTGCCATGGCGGATGCGCGCGCACTGCGCCAACGCCATGGCCGTGGCGCGTTTCCTCGAGCAGCACTCCAGCATCGAGGCCGTACACTACCCCGGCCTTCCTTCGCATGACGGACACGAAATCGCGGCGCGACAGATGAGCGACTTCGGAGGCATGATGAGCATCCAGGTACGGGGCGGCGAGGCGAAGGCGCTCGGCTTGGCGGCACGCCTCAAACTCTTCACGCGGGCCACCAGCCTCGGGGGCACGGAATCCCTCATCGAGCACCGCGCGTCGGTAGAAGGCCCGACGACCGCGACCCCCGTCAACCTGCTGCGCATATCGGTGGGCCTCGAGCACCCGGATGACCTCATCGAGGACCTGGCCGCCGCACTCTCCTGACCGCGCCGGGCGCTGCTAACTTTCCAGCATGCCGCAGAAAGCCGTATTGCTCCTCTCGGGTGGACTGGACTCCACGACCATGCTCGCGCTCGCCGTGCAGCAGGGCTTCGACGTCCATGCCATGACTTTTCGGTATGGCCAGCGCCACTCGGCGGAAATCGAGGCGGCCCGCCGAGTCGCTCGGCGGTACGGCGTGACCGATCACGTGGTGGTGGATATCGACCTGCGGACGTTCGGGGGTTCTGCGCTCACGGCCGACATCGACGTGCCCAAGGATCGGACGGACGACGCCATCGCGCACGGCATTCCCATCACCTATGTGCCGGCACGGAACACCATCTTCCTGTCCTTCTGCCTGGCATTCGCCGAGGTGCTCGGCGCCTCCGATATCTTCATCGGGGTGAACGCGCTGGACTACTCCGGCTATCCGGACTGCCGGTCCGAGTATGTAAAGGCGTTCGAGGCGATGGCGAACCTTGCCACTCGCGGGGCCGTGGAGGGCACCACGCCCATTCGCATCCAGACCCCGCTACTCGACCTCACCAAGCGCCAGATCGTGGAACTCGGCCTGTCCCTGCAGGTGGACTACGCGCAGACCCTGAGCTGCTACGATCCATCGCCCACAGGGGTGGCGTGCGGCCACTGTGACGCCTGCCACCTCCGCCTCAAGGGATTCAATGAGGCCGGCATGGCCGACCCGGCGCCCTACGTCGCTCGATGAGATCCGCGTGACATACATCGTGCGAGAAGTTTTTTACACGCTCCAGGGAGAGGGTCAGAACGCGGGCCGCCCCGCCGTGTTCTGCCGTTTCAGTGGATGCAACCTGTGGACGGGGCGCGAACAGGATCGCCACAAGGCTGTGTGCCAGTTCTGCGATACAGAATTCGTTGGGGTCGGGCCCGACGGTGGCCGGTTTGCAACGGCAGCCGACCTCGCGGACGCAGTGCTGTCACGCTGGCCGAGCAAGGCGGATGGCCGGGCGCAGGGCGGAGTGCCCCTCGTGGTGTGCACGGGCGGAGAGCCCCTGCTCCAACTCGACGAAGCTGCCATTGCCGCGCTGCATGCACGTGGCTTCGCCGTGGCCGTGGAGACCAACGGTACCCAGCCCGCGCCTCCCGGCATCGATCATGTCTGCGTGAGCCCGAAGGCGGACGCGCCGCTGGTGCTCACCCGTGGTCACGAGCTCAAGCTCGTCTACCCCCAGAAGCAGGCGGACGCACAGCCGGAGCGGTTCCAGGCGCTGGCCTTCGACGCGTTCTTTCTACAGCCATTGGATGGGCTCAGCGCCGAGGAAACCCGGGCGAACACCGAGGCCGCACTCGCCTATTGCCTGGCGCATCCGCAATGGCGGCTCAGCCTCCAGACCCACAAGTTTCTGGGGATTCGCTGAGCGGGCTGTCGGCAGCATAACATGTTGATTGACTTGCGTTTGGCTCATTCTGGAAAGGCGGAAACCCGACCAGAAGGAATGTCAAGGTTTGACCTCGCCCGGCGGTCCCGGTAGCATCCGATTGTTACCGGCGGCATCCGTCACTGGTCAACCTGGCACGGTCCCTTTCTGTTGCCAGAGGACAAATACACCAGCTCATGCCTGCTTCCGCCACGACTCCGTTGCGTCACCGCCTCATGCGCACCCTCGTGGTGTGCGCATTGGCGAGCGTATTTGCGGTGCCCGTGCAGGGACAGGCCCGTGGCCAGCCGCTCGACAAGGCGAAGCCGTTCGCGGCTCTCAGCGCTTCCGTGC
>JACMOE010000585.1 GCA_014378185.1 Gemmatimonadaceae bacterium
AGTGCGCACTGAAGCCCACGAGCCGCACGGATCGGCTGGTCCTCTCCTCCCAGGCATCGAGTTCGTTCCGCAGGAAGCCCAGGCTTTCCCAGAGCGAACGCGTGCCTCGCGCTCCACAACCGCGCGCGATCTCGATCATCGGCGTCGCGATCTCCATTACACCCGTGTCGAAGTACAGCGCACCGCCGGTGGGCAGGTGATACGATCGGCCCGTGCGGTGCACGAGGGGGCCGCGCACCACGTGGCGCGGCGAACCGAAGACATCCTCGGGCTTCTGGGCTTCGCCGTCCACCACCGTCGTGAACTCGGCTTCCAGCCCGATCGCCGGCATTCCTTCGCCAGCGGGCACGACCCTACCGCTGCGGATCGTGCGCTCCGCCCAGCGAATCTGCTTCACCTCGTCCCTCGACATCATCCGGCTCCTACGACTGCGGTTCAGCGAAAGCCTGGCAACACCGCTGCGCGTCTCACAGCGGATCTCCGGCCAACTTCAGGTTGTACGTCTCGCCCGCCGCCTCACGCGGCGTGCTCACCACATACCCGAGATCCAGGTGCAGGTGATCATCTGTCTTGGCGAGTTCCGGGCCGAGGGGGCGAGTCCAGACCGTTGGCATCACGGCCCGCGCGATTTCGGCGTAGCGGACTATGCTGTCCTGTGAATCCAGGTACGTGTCGCCCACCCGGTAGATGTTCGCTGCCGTCCCCCAGCAGTGCGGCGAGGCGCCCCCCACGCCCGCGTGCCGGGGCGAACAGTAGCCGCCATTCGCACCGATGTAGACGTAGTTGCCCACGGCATCCCGAAACAACTCCAGTGCCATCGCGAGGAGCACCGTCGCACACGGGATGTAGCGCGGGAACAGGCGCAGCGGCGGCGCCTCGCGGACGTCCGTGTGAACGAACTCCGACACCGAGAAGTGCGGCGCGAGATACGTGTCCCTCGCCTGCTCCCACGACTCCACCTCGTAGAAATACCGCGGCAGCACGCGCGCCTGTCCCGCGTGGTCGCACAATATGCCACCGGGCAGCAACACGTCGCGGAAACGGCGCTCCAGCCGCCGTCCGTCCACGAGGCGCAGCGGAAAGGTGGCGAGTGCGGTGGCCATCAGTCACGATCTCCAATGAGGGCCGCATAGGCCAGGTACGATGCCGCGGCGATAGTGGCCGAGCGTCCCGTGGCGGAGGGCTCCCATTCAGTGAGAACGGCAAGGACGTACGGTCGTCGGTCAGGCAGGTACACGAGGCCGGCGTCGTGCGCGATGGTCGAGATCTCACCGGTCTTGTGCGCCACCCTGGCACTTCTCGGCAAGCCCGCCGGAATGCCGCTCTTGAACTGCTGGCCGAGAAGGACGTTCACCATCTGCCGAGACAGGGCCGGACTGAATGCGCGCTCCTCGCCGATGAGCCGCAGAAGGCCGACCAGCCCGTTCGCGGTGATGCGGTTGTTGATGCCTGCCTGGAACGCCTTTTCGTCCTCAACGCCACGCCGGAGGTCGACGCCCTCCAGACCGAAACTCTCGAGTGTGCGCTGCAGCACGTCCAGCCCCACCAGGTCGAGCAGGAGGTTGGTGGCGAGATTGCTGCTCGTCGTGATCATTGCATAGGCCAGTTCGCTCACGCGGAGCGTGCGGCCCACCTCGCGGTGTACATCGGGGTTCGCGTCGCGATCCAGGCGAACGCGGTAGGGCGATCCGTCGTAGGCGCTGAGAAACCGGTTGCGCACATGCACGCGCGATTGGGGGAGGAGCTCTCCGCGAAAGATCGCGCCGAACACCCCCACCAGGATGGCGACCTTGATGGTGCTCGCCGCGTGGAACCAGCGGTCGGCGTGATAGTGGAATTCCGCGCCAGTCTCCAGGTCGGCGATGGACACCGCGAGGGCGGATGCGCCGGCCTTTGCCTGGAGTTCGGCAAAGCGCGCCTGCAGTTCGGTGGAGGACTGCAACGACGGAACGGGAGGCTGGACGGGGGTTCGGCGACTCATGGCGGGCTAAACAATCGCAATCCGCGTTCCGCGCGTGCACGACGGCCCACGCAACGCCAGGCCCGGTATGCTACACGGCCCCGCTCGCCTTGGAGGCACAAGAAGAAGCCTGCATCCCGCACGGGCCGGGCGGGGGCTTGCCCGCCGGTTGGTTTTGTGCTTCCCCCCGGTGTGGGGC
>JACMOE010000586.1 GCA_014378185.1 Gemmatimonadaceae bacterium
CGCCACGTCCGAAGCGCCGGCGTCGAGTTGCGACACCACGGTGCGAAGGCCGCGTGTCATCTCCCGGAATGAGTCGGCGAGCTGCCCCACCTCGTCGTCCGACTCGTAGAGGAGGTCCTGCCGAAGCATCCCCTGCGCGACGCGATCCGACTGCTGCGTGAGCTCGACCATGCCCCGTGCAAACCGGCCTGCGCCGATCCAGGCGATGACGGTTGCAGCGGCCACCGCCAGCGCGGCGTACACGGCCACCTGCGTGGCGAGTTGTCGCGCCTGATCAGGAGGGATCTCGGCGGACAGGGAGGCGAAGGTGGGCAGCACGACGATGCCCAGTGTAAGCAGCACCGATGCCCCGGCGATGGCCGCCATCTTGAGCCGAACGGAGAACTGCGGAGCGGTGCGCAGAGAAGGGAGGGCGGGAAGGGAGGGTGAATAGAGCGGCCACACCGCTGCGATGAGGCGCAACTCGAAGCTCGCCTGCCGTGCGCTTGCCGGGGTAGTTGACCCGCATACCTTTCGGCTCCCAGTGGACGGAGGCGTCATGGGGCACGGGGGCGGCGTGGAAGGACTGATGGTGGGCGTGTCGGGCATTCGCGGGCGCGTGGGCGAGGCGCTCACGCCGGAAGTGGTTGCGCGTTATGCCGCGGCGTTCGGCGCGTGGTCCATCGCGAACAATCCATCCAGGTCCATCGTGGTGGGTCGGGATAGCCGGGTCTCGGGCCCCATGTTCCATCGCATCGTGGTGGGCACCCTCCAGCTGGTGGGCTGCGACGTGATCGACATCGGGTTGACCACGACGCCCGGGTGCCAGCTCGCGGTGGAGTATCATCATGCCGCGGGTGGGCTGATGCTGTCGGCGAGTCATAATCCCATCGAGTGGAACGCGCTCAAGTGCATCGGCGCGAGCGGCCTGTTTCTGGAGGCGAGCGAGGGTGCCGCGATGCGCGCCCTCGTGGATACCGGGACGCCGCACGCGACCTGGGATGCCATTGGCACGGTGACGCAGGACGATGGCGTGGCGGAGCGGCACATCGCGTCGGTGCTGGCAATTCCGTACGTGGACGTCGAGGCGATTCGCGCCCGCAAGTTCACGGTGGCGCTGGACTGCGTGCGGGGTGCCGGGGCCACCATCATGCCCGCGCTGCTGGAACGGCTGGGCTGTGCGGTGGTGGGAATGAACATGGAGCCCGACGGGCGATTTCCTCGGGAGCCCGAGCCCATTCCCGCCAACCTGCGCGATTTCGAGCGGTTCGTGGCGAAGGCTGGTGCCGACATCGGCTTTGCTGTGGATCCCGACGTTGATCGCCTTGCGCTGGTGAGCGACGAGGGGAAGGCCGTGGGCGAGGACTACACGCTTGCGCTCGCTGCGAGGCTGGTGCTGCGGCACCGCACGGGACCGATTGTGACAAACCTTTCCACCAGCCTGCTCGTCGACGACGTGGCGCGGGATGCCGGCGTATTGGCGGTGCGCGCCCCAGTGGGCGAGGTGAATGTCGCCGTGCGGATGCGGGAGTTGCATGCGCCCATAGGCGGGGAGGGGAACGGCGGCGTGATTCTTCCCGAGGTACATTTGGGGCGCGATGCGCCCATCGGTGCGGCCCTGCTTCTGCAATTACTGGTGGAAGAAGGGCGGCCGCTCAGTGCCATCGTGGCGAGCCTGCCCCGATACGTGATCGTGAAGGACAAGCTGAACCGGCCGAACGCCAGCCTCGACACGGTGTATGCCGCACTGCGCTCGGCGTTCCCGGACGCGGCGGTGGACCTTCAGGACGGGCTGCGGCTGTCGTGGCCGGATCGGTGGGTGCACGTGCGGCCGTCGGGAACGGAACCGATTGTCCGGGTGATTGCCGAAGGGCCGGATGAAGGATCTGCAAAGGAACTGGTACGTCGGTCGCGCGAGCCGCTGGACGCCCTGGGGCGCTGAGCGGAACAAAGGGGCGGGATCCCACAACTGATAAGGAAGTCACTCATGTGCGGAATTGTCGGATACGTCGGCTCCAGGGACGCCACGCGACTGCTGGTGGACGGACTCAAGCGCCTGGAGTACCGCGGGTACGATTCGGCGGGCGTGTCGCTGATGAACGGCGGTGGCGTGGAGACGCGCAAGGCGAAGGGCAAGATCGCCATGCTCGAAGCCGCGATCCAGAGCCATCCGGTGGAGGGGAACGTGGGCATCGCGCATACGCGCTGGGCCACGCATGGCCCGCCCAACGAATGCAACGCGCATCCGCACCATGATTGCACCGGCACCATTTCGGTGGTGCACAACGGGATCATCGAGAACTACGGACCGCTGCGCGCGATGCTCCAGAAGACGGGGCATACGTTCGTGTCGGAGACGGATACGGAAGTGTTGGCGCACCTGATCGAGGCGGCATTCGACGGCAACCTCGAGGAGGCGGTCATCGATGCGCTCGCGCTCGTGGAAGGGACGTACGGCATTGCGGTGATCTCGAGCAAGGACCCGGACAAGGTGGTGGCGGCGCGCAAGGGCAGTCCGCTGCTCATTGGAATTGGCGAAGGGGAGAACTACGTCGCCAGTGATGTAGCCGCGATCCTCCAGCACACGCGCCAGGTGGTGTACCTGGACGACGGCGAGATGGCGGTGCTCACCAAGGACGGGTATCGCGTGATGGACCTCAACGCGCAGACGGTGAAGAAGCGCGTGAACCGGATTGATTGGGACCTGGACCAGATCGAGAAGGGCGGCTTCGATCACTTCATGCTGAAGGAGATCATGGAGCAGCCGCAGACCATCCAGAACACCATGCGCGGCCGCTCGGTGGACGACGACGGCTTCTCCAAGCTGGGTGGGCTCAACCTCAGCAAGGAAGAGCTCCAGCAGATCGACCACATCATCATCACGGCGTGCGGCACCAGCTGGCACAGTGCGCTCATCGGCAAGATGATGATCGAGGAGCATGCGCGCATCCGCTGCGAAGTGGAGTATGCGTCGGAGTTCCGGTACAGCAATCCAATCGTGACGGAGCGCACGCTCTGCGTGGTGATCTCGCAGTCCGGTGAAACGGCGGATACGCTGGCGGCCATGCGCGAGGCAAAGCGGCGCGGCGCGAAGACGCTGGGCCTCGTGAACCAGGTGGGTTCGACCATCGCGCGCGAGGACGACGGCGGCATCTACCTGCACGCCGGACCCGAGATCGGCGTTGCGTCGACCAAG
>JACMOE010000587.1 GCA_014378185.1 Gemmatimonadaceae bacterium
ATCGAGCCGCCGGCGGTGTTGACCTCCACCGGCACCGAGATGGCGTACCCGTTGTCTTCCACGAGGTAGACGACGGGCAGCTTGAGGTTGGATGCGGAATTGAGGGATTCCCAGAACTCGCCTTCGGACGTGGTGCCGTCTCCGGTGGTCACGAGCACCACTTCGTCGCCGTGGAAACCGTCCGTGATGTCCAGGAGCCGCGCCCGCAGCGATGCCTCCGCGCTACCCACGGCCTGCAGAAACTGTGTTCCCGTCGGCGACGATGTCGAGACGATGTTCAGGTCCTTGTGTCCCCAGTGGCTCGGCATCTGCCGGCCCCCCGAGCTCGGGTCGATCGCCGCGCCAACGGCTTCGTACAACATCTCGTTGGCGGTCATGCCGAGCTGCAGACACAGGGCGCGATCGCGGTAGTACAGGTAGAACCAGTCGTAGGCCGGCTTCAGGACCATGCCGGCGGCGGTGAGAATCGCCTCGTGT
Source organism: Gemmatimonadaceae bacterium (assembly GCA_014378185.1). Lineage (GTDB taxonomy): Bacteria > Gemmatimonadota > Gemmatimonadetes > Gemmatimonadales > Gemmatimonadaceae > AG11. The sequence goes on from JACMOE010000587.1 coordinate 478, forward strand.
CCCGCGCCGGAGATCTGGAAGAAGATCTTGTTCTGCCGCTTGAGTTGAATCTCCTTGTCGTCGATACGGCGCGACAGGAGCATGGTTCTGTATGCGGCGACCAACTGGTCGCGCGAAAGGCCGGCGACGCTCTTGCGTTCAGCGCGGGTCTGGGTGGCCATGCGTGAAACGGGCTTGGGTCCGAGTTGCGGTCGACAAGCACGAAAGATAGTCGTGGCGCCGCGACCAGATAGACGTTGCGCCGACCGCGTGCGTCAGCCTGCTCATCTGGCATCCCGTGTGCATTTTACAGGGCCTGCAACTTCCACCCTGAGAGGACCCATGCCACCAGCGTCCGCGCCCACCTGTCCGTTCTGCGACCTCATTCAGGGGGCCGGTGAAGTCTCGATGTGCTACGAGGATGCCGACGTTGTGGCGTTCATGGATGTCCAGCCGGTGAATGCCGGTCATGTGCTCGTCGTGCCGCGCGAGCACTTCGCGGGCCTGGACGACATCCCGCACTCCCTTGCCATGCACCTGTTCGAGGTGGCAATGGAACTCGCGCCGGTCGCGAAGCAGGTCGCCCACTCCGATGGCATGAACGTCGTGGTGAACAGCGGCGCCGCCGCGGGGCAGGACGTGTTCCACTACCACGTGCATGTCATTCCACGCCGCGCCGGCGACGGCTTCGATATTCCGCTGCCCTTCGCGGGCTCGGAGATGCCGGACCGCACGGTGCTCGACGTACACGCGGCGCGCATCATTGCGGCCTTCCGGGATCCGGTCGCCTCCAGGAAGCGCACGGAGCGGCGAACCGGTGAGCGACGCACGGGCGACCCGGAATGATCATGTGACACACCCGATGCGCAGTTCCCTCTTGCGCAAACGCGACATCGATCCCACTTATACCAACGGCGGCGCAACGTCCGCCCGAACTGACGCACCCGGAGGCCGATGAGCACCTCGACCCGACATCGGATGATGCAGTGGGTAATGCGTTCGCGCTCGTCGCGGCGCATGTGCTGGCCCACCGGTGCGACGCCGACCACGACATACGACACCCCGTGACAGGAAGCTCCTTCCTGGTGCGGGGTGTCGTCTTTTCCAGCGAGGTGCAATGCCCGCTCGACACGGTCACCGCGTTCCACTCTCACGTGCATCCCGAGGCGTCATGCGCCACGTCCGGCGGCTCCTCCCGGCCCAGCAGAAGCGTGCGATCAAGCTCGCCGCCCTGCGCGACTGCGGCCGGCGCTGTGTGTACTGCGCAGCGCCACTCGACTATGAGCACGCCACGCTGGACCACGTCCAGCCCCTGGCCAAGGGCGGAGCCGACGCACCCGGCAACGTCGTCGCCGCATGCCCACCGTGCAATCGGCTCAAGGCCGACATGCTTCCCGTTGAGTTCTTCATGCGCTATCCGTGGGCAGGCAGCAACTTCATCCATCATGCGCGCGCCGTACACCGCGCGCTCAAGCGCCAGGCACGCCGAGCTGTGAGTCTCGCGTTCGCCGGAGTACCCGCCGCGGCCTGATCCATCTCCGTTGCGCGTGTCCCGGAACCGGTGAGCCAGATCAGCGGCACACCGGCGTGCGCAACCCATCCTTGCCCAACATCCATGCGCCAGAACGTCTCGTCAGGAACCCGGTTCGAGCCCATCGTCGGGTATTCGCGAGCCGTACGCGTCGGACAGGTTGTGCACGTGTCGGGCACGACGGCCACGGACGGATCGGGAAAGCTCGTGGGTATCGGAGATGCCGCGGCACAGACGCGGCAGGCGTTGGTGAACGTCCGATCAGCACTCGAGCAGGCCGGTGCCCGGCTCGAGGACGTGGTCCGAACGAGGATCTACGTCACGGACATCAGTCGATGGGAAGCCGTTGGTCGCGTCCATGGAGAATTCTTCGCCCAGATCCTCCCCACCACATCCATGGTCGAAGTCCGCGCCCTCATCGATCCGGACATGCTCGTGGAGATCGAGGCCGAGGCGATAGTGGCAGGCTAGCACGCACGAATGCAGAACGGCCCTCCGTCAAGAGGGCCGTTCTGCATTCGATTCGTTCCGCGATCGGACTACGGATTGATCGGGAAGGGGGCGTTCCGGATGATCTGGCCAGGCGTGCTCCAGCCGCCGCGTGGTTCGCGTTGCGTGGACGGCCTCGGCGCTTCCGGCCGGCCGGCCGACATGGGCACTGGTTCGGGGGCACGCTCGACTTGTGGTACATCCGCGGGCGCCACGTCTGCTGCGCGCGGTGCCGCCTGTGCAGGCGCGGCCGTCTCATGCGTCACGCTCTTGACGGGCGCACGCACGCCGCGGAATGCACTAGGCGCTCGCGACACAGAGGGCGCCCTGGGCGCTGGCATTGGGCTCAGCGTACGCTCACCCGCGGACACCACGTCCACCTTTGTGGATGGCAGCCCAACGAGCTGGACGTCGCCACCGCCAACGCGATTGAGATCCTGCTTCAGGTCATCCGCCATGGCGGG
>JACMOE010000588.1 GCA_014378185.1 Gemmatimonadaceae bacterium
GTCACCGCGCTGCGCAGCGCACTCCGCCAGCGTTCGTCCCGACCCGGGCCCTGGGAAATAATCACGATGCCAGCCCGTCAGCGCAACGCGGTCGTGCGGACCCCGCTGAGGAGCTCGCGAACCAGCGCACGGTTCGTTTCGGAACTCCAGTCCGCCGCCGCGAACACCTTGCGCCTGATGGTTCCCTCTCGGCCGATGATGAACGATTCGGGATAGCCGGTCACCTGATAACGCTTCGGCGTCACCTTCTCGGCGTCATGCAGCACCTCGAACGTCAGTCCATACTCCTTCACGAAGGCGCGTATGGTGGAGTCCTGGCCAGCGTCGTCCACGCTCACCGCAACGACATCGAGCCCCTGGCCCGCGAATTCGCGGTGGAGCTTCTCGATGCTCGGCATTTCCTCGCGACACGGCCCGCACCACGTCGCCCACACGTTGAGCAGCACGACCTTGCCGCGGTAGTCGGCAAGCGTCTTCACGCGCGGAGCACCGACGATCGTCGTGCCCTCGAATGGCGGCGCCTGCATGCCGACCGCAACCGGAAACAGCTCGTCGCCCAGCAGGCGCGTGGCCGCGAAGAGCGCGACGCCAAGGAACGCCACGATGGCAAGCACCACGGACCACTGCTGGCGCGCTGTCATTGGAAACGCCTCACGCCGTCTGCGCGCACAGCGCGCGCAACTCGCCAATCTCCCTGCGTGGATCGGCCGCGGCGAACACCGCGTTCCCCGCGACGAACGCACTCGCGCCAGCACGCCAGCACTCGGCAATCGTCTGGCGATTGATGCCGCCGTCCACCTCGAGCACCGCAGCACATCCCGCCGCGTCGAGCATGCGGCGCGCCTGCGCAATACGATCGATGGCCCGGTGGATGAACTGCTGGCCACCGAAACCCGGATTCACGGACATCACGAGCAGGAGGTCGAGCTTGTCGAGCACGTCGGCGACAACGTCGATGGGCGTAGATGGATTCAGCGCGACGCCCGCCGCGCAGCCCAACTCGCGGATGCGCGCCAGCTGCCGGTCGAGATGCGGTGCGGCCTCGGCGTGAATCGTCAGCCCGCTGGCACCCGCCGACGCGAAGTCATCGAAGTAGCGCTCGGGCTCCACCACCATCAGATGCACATCCAGGGGAAGCGTGGTGCAGCGCCGCGCCGTTTCAATCACCTTCGCGCCGAACGAGAGGTTCGGCACGAAGCGGCCGTCCATCACGTCCACGTGAATCCAGTCAGCGCCGCCGGCCTCGAGCATCCTGATGTCGTCACCGAGTTTCGTGAAGTCTGCGCTGAGAATGGATGGCGCGATGCGAACCCTGGTCATGGATTCGCGCCGCCGTCGCCCGCCACCCGCAACTGCACCGAGCTGCCGGGCAGCAGCGTGGCACTGGACACCGGGTTCTGTCCCACCACCGTCCCCCGTGTTCCAATCGCCATGGGGTCCCACACCACCTTCACGTCGCGCACGCCCAGCTGCACCAGCGTCTGACGCGCGCCATCGACGTCGCGGCCCACGAGGGACGGCATCTGGATGGCCGGCGCACCGCCGCTGAGCACCAGCGACACGGTGCTCGGCACGCTGATCTGCGCGCCCGCCGCAGGGCGCGTAGCGATCACGCTGCCGCGTGGAGCGTTGCTCGGCGCCTCGCTCGCGTCGCCCACGTCGAAACCGTCCTTCTCGAGCACGGCCTGGGCCTCGATCTTCGTCATGCCCATGACGCTGGGCACGGAGACAATGCGCTGCCCCCCGCTCACCACCAGGGTGACCGGATTGCCGACGCCCTCCCGCGAACCTGGCGGAGGCGATTGCTCGAGCACCGTCATCTTCGGTGCGGAATTGTTGAAGCGCTGCTCACCCTTTTCGCCCTTGAATCCCGCCTGCTCCAGCCGCTGCACCGCCTCGTCGAACGTGAGGCCGGTGACGTTCGGCACTTTCACGTCCTTGGGAATGACACCGGACGGAAACACGACGAACGCGACGAGCAGGTACGCGAGCGCGAAGCCTGCGGCAATGCTCACCAGGTACAGCAGTGAGGTGCGAACACGCGCGCGCCATCTCATGCAGTTGCCCGCGCGCGCGGGCTTCGGAAGCGCGCGGCGAAGGCGCCATCGGTTGCATGACGCTGCGGCAGCACGCGCAGCAGGCCGCGATCCAGGACGCTCGCCGGCACAGCGCCTTCCGGTGGCGGCTCGAGCGTCCAGTCGGGGTGATCGGCAAGAAAGCGAGTCACGTGGTCGTCGTTCTCCTCGAGCTCCAGGGAGCAGGTGCTGAAGATGAGCAGGCCGCCGGGCCGAACCACCGTGGCGGCCGCGCGGAGGATGGCCCGCTGCGTGGCGGGCAGCACCGCGAGATCGCTTGCCTTCAGGCGCCACCGCGCATCGGGATGACGCCTGAATGTGCCGGTGCCCGTACACGGCACGTCCACCAGCACCGCGTCCATGCCGCGCAGGGCCGGCGCCGTGGCGTCTGCGACCAGCGGAATGACGTTCGGCGCGTCGGGGCGCACGAGATTCTCGCGCACGCGCTGCAAACGACCCCGCGACAGGTCGGCGGCGAACACGGTGCCCGCCACGCGCGCCAGCTCGAGTGCCTTGCCACCGGGAGCGGCGCAGAGATCCGCAACGGTGCTGCCCGGATCCACCGCGGCGTACCGCGTCACCAGCGTCGACGCCGGATCCTGCAAATGAAACAGTCCCTGCTTGAACGCACCAAGGTCCGTGAGCGACGTGACGCCGCCCGTGAGGACGAGGCTGTCCGGCACCAGCGGAACGTCCGCTGTCTCGACGCCGGCACTCTCCAGCATCGCTTCGAGCTGTTCCCGCACCACGTGATACGGACGCGCGACGAGCGGCGCCTCGCGGTTGTTGGCTTCCAGGAGCGCCCGGGTATCGTCCTCGCCCCACCGCGCAAGCCATCGCGCCACGATCCATGGCGGATGCGAGTACTCGAGCGCCAGGGCATCTGTCAGATCCACCGGAAGCGTGATGCCGAGGGCGTCGCGCTCGCGATCGATGCGCCGCAGCACGGCGTTCGCGAGCTTGCTGGCACCGATACCGTGCCGTCGCTTCACCAGCTCCACCGTCTGCGCGATGGCGGCGTAGGCAGGCACGCTGCCCATCGCGAGCAACTGGTACGCTCCCACGCGCAACAGGTCGGCGACGTCGGCATCGAGGCGCGAAGGGCCGCCGCTCACCCGCGCGGCAAGGATGGCATCCAGCCAGCTGCGGCGCCGCAGCATGCCATACACCAGCTCCCGCGTCCAGCGACGATCGCGCGGCTCGAGCTGTGCCGTTCGCCTGTCGAAGCTGCTGTCGAGCAGGTCGCCGCCGCGCAGGTCCGCGCAGATCTCCGCGGCCGCGGCGCGCGCATCAGTGACTGCCGCCCTTGGCTCCATGGTCACGGGACGTCCTTCCCCCGCGGCGCTCACCGGCCGTGCCTCATGAAAAGCTGCGCCCCGGCGATCGCGATGATCCTGCGCGCACTCGCGTGACGACCAGGTTCCCCGCTGCGACCGGGACAACAAGCTCCAGTTCGCTCATCCAGCGGCAGCGTCGTCATACGCGGTAAGATAGTCGCCGGCTGCCCGTTCGGCATTCGGCGCATCCCATATTCCGCGAATGACGGCGACACCGTGGAGGCCCAGGGCGCGCGCGGCAGCAGCGTGGCTGGGCTTCACGCCGCCGATGGCGATCACGGGCACCGAAGTGGAGTTCACCAGGGCCCGCACCCATGCCGTGCCGCGAACCTGGGCCGAGGGGAGGTCGGGTGTGAAGGCCTGGTCGGCCACCAACCAGTCTGCACCAGCCGACACGGCAAGCCGACCGTCCTCCAGGTCGTGCACGCTGGCTCCCAAGGCGAGTAACGGAGCGATGCGACGCGCATCGCTTGCCGTGAGGGAGAGGCTGGTGAGCTGCGCGCCACGCGCACCCGAGGCAAGTGCAACGTCGATGCGGTCGTTGATCACGAGCCATGCGCCCGTGAGCCCCTGCGCTGCCGCGAGCCCTTCAGCGATGGCGTGAAAGCGAGCGCCGCCCAGGCGACTTGCCCGAAGATGCAGGGCGCCCCGCGCTCCGAGCGCCGCCATCACGCCGCACGCGATATCGATGAAGTCCGCGCGCGCGATCACGTCGTCGCTCGTCACCGCATGCACCACCGGCACTCCAATCGTCCGCATGTCCACCTCGCCGCCGACCCCCACCTATCCCTACGAGGTCGTCGACGAATCGGTGTCGAAGCGGTCGCCCACGGCGATGCCGCGACCGCGCGCCCACTCGACGGGAGCCAGCGGCTTCCTTCCGGAAGGCTGCACGGCAAGGACGCGCACCGCGCCTGATCCGCATGCCACGAGCAGACCCGCCTCGTCCACCGCCAGGACGTCGCCGGCTACGTGCGTCACCCCGCGCGGCGCCAACCGTGCGCCGAACAGCTTCACCTCCGCCCCGCGCACGCGCGACCACGCGCCGGGCCTGGGGTCATACGCGCGGATGTGCCGGCTCACGTCATACGCCGTACCGGCGAAGTCCACCCTCGCACTGTCGCGCGTGAGCTTGCCGGCGTAGGTCGCAAGGGATTCATCCTGCGGCTGAGGGTCGGCCGCACCGAGCTCGATGAGCGCCAGCGCCTCGATGAGCGCATTGGCGCCCAGCTCGCTCAGGCGCAGCGAGAGTTCCAGCGACGTTTCGTCCTCGAGGATCCGCGTTCGCGCCACGTGCACGATGGGGCCCGCATCGAGCGAGGGCACCATCTGCATGATCGTCACGCCTGTCTCGGCCAGTCCGTCGCGAATTGCCGCCTGGATGGGCGCCGCACCGCGCAACGCGGGCAGCAACGATGCGTGAATGTTGAGCGTACCGAGCCGCGGGAGATCGATCACGGCCCTGGGCAGGATGTGTCCGTACGCCACCACGACACTGACGTCTGGTGCGAGTGCGGCCATTGCCGCCATGAACTCGTCGCCACGCGGCTTTTCGGGCTGGAGCACCGGAATACCCTCGGCAATCGCCACCAGCTTCACGGGCGACGCCTGCACGGTGGAGCGCGATCGGCCCACCGACTTGTCCGACTGTGTCACCACGCCCACGACATCGAATCCTTCGCCGATGAGGGCGCGCAACGGCGCGGTCGCGAACTCCGGCGTGCCCCAGAACAGGACCCGCACCTA
>JACMOE010000589.1 GCA_014378185.1 Gemmatimonadaceae bacterium
GAGCGGGCCATCCGGAACCCGAACCCACAGGCGTTGCCCCGCCATGAGCGCATCCAGACGCGCGTCGTCCGCCTCGGAGACCTCCACGTCGCCGCGCAGGCTTCCGGTGACGTGCGCAAGCAGGAATGTCTCGCGCTCGTCGCCGTGTAAACAGAACCAGGTGTTCATGGAATCTGGCCGGACATTGTCCAGCGAAAATGCAAACTCACGCGGCACGAGTGCGTCGTGCTCGCGTTGATAGACGGAGTAACGCGCCTCGGTAGTCGTTGCCGCGTTGCCGCCGCCGATCAACAGGCCACTGGGCTTCAGTGTGTTCAGCGCCCACCGCTCGGCGTCACGGCGAAAGTCGGCGTCAAAGTACATGAGCACGTTGAAGATGCGAATGATCTCCACGGGCTCCATCTCGGCACCGATGCCCACCTGAACGAAGCGCAAATTGGGCGCCGCGAATCCCTGAATGGCGTGTCGCACGAGTCGCGTGCCCGCGTACTCGACCGCGACGCGCTCGCCCGCGTCATCGGCCCGCAACAGCGGCACGCGCTGTTCAAACAGTGTGCGAAACGCGGCGAACGTGTCGGAGGGATTCTTGTACAGCGCCATGTACGTCGCCATGCCGGGATTGGCCGGATGGAAGTAGCGCACCTGCCCGTCGGCGTCCATCGCCGCGTAGTTGCCCTGCGCGTCGTGCAGCACATACGGATCGAATCGCGGATCCGCGCCGACGATCTGCCACGCAGGGAATCGGCTCGCCACATCAACCGCGGTTTGCGGCGGGAATCCACACCCCATCTCCAGCATCGTCGCAGCCGACGGCAACCTCGCCCACGGCTGCTCCCGCAGATAGCGATCGATGTCGATGTGCCGATCTTCGAGCGTGAACGGTGGAACGACATTCCCCCACGCGCCAGGGAGCAACGCTGGCGCCATCGAGCCCAGCGTCCACCCGATACTCGGCGTGAGGTGCCGCGGCTCCAGCTGTGCGATGGCCATCAATCGCACGGCGCGCGCGACGAATTCGCGTGCTTCCTCGCGTTCGCGTTCGATGGGTCGGATCGCCGCGAGAATATGCGCAGATGGACGCGCGTGGAGTTCCTGATCGAACAGTTCTTCGACCGTGGTTCAGGTCGGCATGGGAGTATCCGGCGTCATGCGTTTGACTCCGCCCAGGCCTTGACGGACTCGATGCTGCGCACGAACGGCGCGCGTCCGTACCACAGACACACTGCCGCGACCAGATGGGCCACGCAGGTGACGATCAGCAGCGACATGCCAACCATGTTGTCGTCATGAAAGAGGTAGTCGGTGCAGAGCGCGACCGCCGTTGGTCCGATGCGAGTCCGATGAGATTCACCACGAACAGATAGATCGCGCCGACCTACCCGCGCATGTCTTGCGGCGTGATCTGCATCAGAGCGGCGGGCCATCGTGACGCCCGTGTGCGACTGAGTCCAATGCCACTGGCGAATGACATACGTCGGGAGCCACGCCCCCATGCCGTAGCTCGAGAACGACAAGGTTATGGCGGGAGTAGGTCGCGAAGTTCTGGCGCACGTACGCCACGACCTCGCCGAGCGGAATCGAGGTCGCCGCGCGCCGACCGGCGTTCGGCCGTGCAGGCTCTCGCACCGTGAGCATGATCGGAACGACGAGCACACCAACGACACCGATCACGAGAAGGATGACTTGCCATGATCGCACCGTTCCGAGAAGCGGGATGGCGTAGTCGCCATGTCGTGTGACAATGCCGGTGACGATGCCGCCAAGCACCGGTGCGATACCGCTCCCGACATAGATCCCCATGTTGTAGATGCCAAGCGCACTCGCGCGGCGTCTGGGCGGGAAATAGTCGGAGATCAGCGAGTACGCGGCGGGACTCAACGTGGCTTCGCCGATGCCCACGCCCATTCGCATGAGAGAGAGAGTTGCCCGAAGCTACCAGCCATCCCACAGGCTGCGGTGAAGAGGCTCCAGGCCGCAAAGCCGCTGGTGATGAGCCTGGTGCGGTTGCGCGAATCGGCGTCGCGACCCAGCGGGATGCCGAACGCCACATAGAAGATGGCGAAGGTGAATCCGCTCAGCAGACTGATTTGCGTATCGGTGACGTGCAGGTCGCGACGAATCGGCGCGACGAGCAGGTTCAGAATCTGGCGATCAAGAAACGAAAAAATGTAGACGAGCGTGAGTACGCCCAGCACGTACCATGCATACCGTGGACTGGGATAGGCGCTCTCCTGCGATGCATCGACCGACCCTGACTTCGCATCGGAATTCAGCACCATGCATCCGTCCGTGATCGGGATAGAATCTACAATCGGAGCTTGTTGAGTTTGCGCCGCGGTCGCTTGCTTCGCGAACGGCGGCGGAGCGGCCGGACTTACGGGGCAGTCGGGGCGAGTCGCGGCGCGGCGAAATGCCTCCGTCCATCTCACCGTGTCGTACGCGGGCGACGGCACACAGGTCCCGTTCGTCCGGACTTCGCCGTCGGCTATCGCGCCGGTGTCAGTGATCGCAGCACCTGTTTCCGAATCCGTGCGACGACGCTGATCTGGGTCCCGACCATGTCGGCCACATCGTAGCGCATGGCCGTCCCCAGCACTGACGCGAGTTCGGCGGCATTCAGCTTGTAGTCGGCCGCGAGCCAGCGCGTCATGTCCGACGTCGCGAGGCGCAGTGCCTCCTGCAGATCACCGGCGATGCCGATCGACATGCGGTACTCGGCGGACTCGGCTCGCGGGCCGCCGTTCGCCATCCCGCGAACGATATCAACGCTGAATACCACATCCATCGACGTCTCGAGCGCATCGCCCGAGAGCTCACCGTCGGCTTGGGCGGCATGGCCATCGCCGATGAACAGCAACGCGCCGGGCGTGTTGACCGTGAGGTAGATCGTGGTGCCCTCTCGGAGTTCGTTGTAGTCCATGTTGCCGCCGAATGGACCCGAGTCCTGCGTTCGGATGGACTGTCGCTGCGCCGGCGCGACACCGATGCAGCCCATCATTGGCCGCAACGGAATTTCGTAGGCGGCGAGTGCCTTGGTTGGCACCGCGAGTCGCGCCACGCCGCGCGTGCGGTCGAGTGTCCATCGCGCGTTGAAATCATCGATGTCTGGCAGGCCGCGTGCCAGCCCGGGCGTGATGGCACCGCTCACGATGCTGGCGCCAGCGCTCGCGAAATCACGGTTCAGTCGGACGCGGTGCAGGTGAATCGCAATCACGTCACCCGGTACGGTGCCTTCGATGTAGAACGGCCCGGTTTGCGGATTGCCGCCCGCGGTGCGCTTCACACCATTCCAGTCCACGCCACCGGCATCGACGGTGCGCGTCTGCACGGTGTCACCGGGAAAGATGCGGAGCGCGGGGGCAATTGAACGCGAGAAATTTCGGTGGAAGACGGTTGGTTCGAAGGCCAACGTGCGCGGCGGTCCGCTGCGCACCGGCTGCAGTGTGGCGAAGAATTCGGCGGTGTCGTTCGGCACGCCTTTCCGATCGGTACCGATGGCGATGCCCGTCAGGCGACCATCCTTCGCGACGCCGCGGAATCGCGCTCGCACAGTGGTCGAGTTTCAGCGCTGGAGCAGCTCGAACGAGTCACGGCGTTGCACACCGCGCAGTGCGTTGCGTGACGTGGCCGACATGTCGCCCGCCAGGCTGTCTCCCGTGGCGCGCAGGGTCCACGAGAACCAGTTAGTGTCACCCTGCGCTGCAATCCCGACCAGATACTGTCCGCTGGCGATTGCCGCGGCGCGTTGTGTGGACGTGCGGCTCTGTGCGATGATTGCCGACGGGAGCAGCAACGCGGTTGCCGTTGCGACGGTCAGGTGACGCATGTCGAATGGGGGATGAAAGGGTGTGCCTGAAAGCCTGTGCTGCGTGCACGGTTGGAGGTACGGTGGACAGTACGGGCATGCGAGTTCTCGGTTTCATGAGCGCCGTGGTGCAGACACCGGCAGCGTGCGACGGTTGCAGGCCCGCCGACTCACGCCTTCCGCACCACCGCACGTGTGATTGAGTCCCATGCCGACGTCGTTCACGCCCTCACGTGATCTCCGTCGTCAGCCCCGCGGTCGCTTCGGCGAGAGAATCCGCACCTCGACACGATGCACCAGCACTTCGGCGGGCGTATCCACCAGATGCCGCACCGCCGCCGCGACGTACTCGGCACGCAGC
>JACMOE010000590.1 GCA_014378185.1 Gemmatimonadaceae bacterium
CGTGCGTGTAAAGAATCTGCTGCGGTTGACGGAACCAGGATCGGGCGGGGCGGTAGAAGCGTAAGGCGTCTCGCCTCCCCTTCATCTTCACCGACCGGAGATCCTCCATGCGGAACCTCGCCGTGCTAGCGCTCGCACTCGGTTTGGCGGCGTGCGCCACCGACGCTACGGCCCCTTCCACGTCCGTCGAAGGCAGCTACAGCCTGCAACGAATCAATGGCACCGCACTGCCGTACACGTTCTCGAACGGCGTGCAGCTCGTCAGTGACCGACTCGTGCTGGGCACCGATGGCACGTTCACCGACATTGCGCGGTACGGCAACGGACAGTCCAGCACGGAGGTGGGGTATTACACCAGCCTTAACGGCTCCATCACGTTCAACGACCAGACGAGCGGGATCACCTATCAGGGGTCCCTGAGCGGCACCGTGCTCACCCAGATCGTCAGCGGCTTCACGCAGACGTACCAGAAAAACTGACGGAGCTGCTGACTGACTGCTTGCCTGCCCAGGTGTCCGGCGTTACTGGGCGATTCGCAGCACGTCGTACAGGTACCGCACGCCAAAGCCCACGTTCTCCACGGAGAGCCGTTCGTCGTTGCCGTGCATGCCCTTCTGCATGTCCGCACTCGGCACCTTGAATGGATCGAATCCGTAGGTGATGATGCCGAGTGCTCGATAGAAGGGACGATCGCTTGCGGCCGTGAACATCGGCGTGGTGACGAGCGCCTTCGGGTCGCGGTCGTGCGTGGCACGCTCCACCGCGCGAAACAGGTCAGTGTCGATCGAGTTGTCCATGGCTCCCTTTCGCGTAGCCGGAGGGATGACCTCGATGGTGCTGTCCGCCACGACGCGCCGGATGTCGGCGAGGAACGCCGCCGGGTCCTGGTCGGGTAGCAACCGCACGTCGAGATACGCCGACGCCTCCGGGGGAATCACGTTGTTCTTGTTGGACCCGGTGAGCACGGTGGGCGAGATGGTGTTGCGCAGGATGGCATTCCAGTACACGTCACTCGTGAGCCACGTGCGCGCCGCCGGCGCCCGGATCGCCGATGCCACGTCCGACAGCCAGGCGCGCTGGCGTCCCGAGTAGCCCGCGGACAGCGCCTTGAAGTACCGCGCCACGCCTGGCACCACATGGAGAGGCGTTTCGTAGCGTGCCACCCGGTCCAGCGCTGCAACAAGGTGCGTCACCGGATTCTGTCGCGTGGGCCGCGACCCGTGTGACGGTACGCCGCGAGCCACCAGACGGAGTCCGTACGGGCGCTTCTCATCCACGCCCACCCCGTAGTAGCGCACTACGCCGTTCACCACCGGGTTGTCGCCGCCCTCGGTGAACAGGAACTCGACGTCGCGCAGCAGGTCCGCGTGATTCTTCACGAACGCGGCGGCACCAGTTCCACCATTCTCCTCGTTGGTATTCGCGATGAACACCACGTCCCGCGTGAGCGGAATGCCGCTCCGCTTGAGCGCGATCATCGCCATGAGGTGCGCGATGCCCTGACCCTTCATGTCGAGCGTCCCACGCCCATACACGTAGCCATCCTTGGCCTCTCCACCGAAGGGATCGCTCGTCCAGTACGATGCCACGGCGGGCACGACATCGATATGGTGCACGAGCGCGATGGCCTTCTTCGCGCCAGTTCCCTTGAGCCTCGCGTACAAGTTGGCGTGACCCGATCCCAGCTCCGCCGTGTCGAGAATGGATGCCTCGATGCCCTCCCGCTGGAGCACGCTCGCGAGAAAACGCGCGCCCTCGATCTCGTTGCCAGGAGGATTCGACGTGTTGATGCGGATGTAATCACGCAGGTTCTGGACACCCTCCCGCTGAAGCACGTCCCAGTCCAGTGACGCAGCAGGCTTCGAAACCTGGGCGCGGAGCGGGCAGGCGACGAGCAGAAATACAAGTGCGAAGCGGCAGCGCATGCGCGGCGGGGTGACAAGGATGGCGGAGATGGCCTGAGCATGGAACTCGCGGTCCCGATGCTCGTGCGTGAGACGCGGGCATGCCACTCCCGCTGCGCGGAAATGTGGACGGCTGTGCACTACTCGCGGAAGTACTGCTGGATACAGATGGACACGGTTCGCTCCGCCAGCCTCGCGTTCTCGCCGTCGATGGATTCCTCAATCACCTGCTTGGCGTCCACCAATACCCGCTCGGGCGAACGGCCCAGGAGTTTCTCCCCATGGCAGAACGTTGACACAGCCTTCTCCAGCTGCTCATCCGCATTGCGGGTCTTGTTCGCCGCCAGCAAGGCCTCGCGAAAATCTGCCTTGGCCCGCTTCATATCAACGTCGGACTCATTCGGTTCTGCCGCACGCTGGCCGTCAGTGGTATCGCTCATGGTGCTTCGCCGGGCATGATTTGTTCCACGACCAGACTCCGCCGACGCCTGTCGGCCCATCCAGTGAGAAGGGAAGCACTCGCGACGCTGGCGTGCGGCCAGCGCGGCCTCACGCGCGGCGTGCCTCGCCCCTGGCCAGCGCGAACAATTGCCGACCAATCACCAGATGCACGCCGAGCAGCGCGAGCAGCACCCCGGCCACCGTGAACCACGCCAGGAAGCGCTCGGGAGAATCGAGACCGGCGCTCATCGTGGGTCGCGTGACGTATACGAACAGCAGGTAGGCCGCCGCAAAACCACCACAGGCAGCGAAGGCGCCGAGTCCGGCGAGTCGGGCGATCTTTGGAGGCATCGGAACCTCGAGCACTGGGTGATTGGCATCTGCGTCACGCGTTCCACCTGCAATAAACCGGAAGCGGTGCACCCTTCGCAACTAGGGCTCGAGCACCTCGACCCCCGCAGCGCTCACACGATGCGAAACGAGGGGCAACGGAGGATCGGCTTCATCGGCGAGCATGATCGCCGAACGGAGCGTCAGGCGGCCGCTGTCGATCCCGGTGCGGTCGCGTGCGAAGATGGTCGCAATCGCCTCGCCCTCCTCCACCCAGTCGCCAGGCCGAGCCGTGATCACGAAGCCCACGGAGAGGTCCAGCGTGTCCTCCATCGTCGTACGCCCGCCGCCCATGGCCGCGATCCCCCGACCGACGGCCCGTGGCTCCACACGCGACACAAAGCCCCGGCGCGGCGCCGTGAACACCTCCACCTCGGCCGACTGCGGAAGAATCGAGGGGTCGTCCACTACCGCGGGGTTACCGCCCTGCGCCTCGATGATACGCTGGAAGTGCTCGGCGGCTCTCCCCGTGGAGATCGCATCGGTCATCCTGCGTTGCGCTTCTCCACGATCCTCGACGCAACGAGCCAGCAGCAGCATCTCCGCGCCCAGTGCATACGTCACCTGCATGAGGTCGTCCGGCCCTTCGCCGCGCAGCGCGAGAATTGCCTCCTCCACCTCCAGGGCATTGCCGCACGCACGGCCCAGGGGGCGATCCATCGCCGTGATGAGCGCCACGACCGGGCACTGATGGTCCAGGCCGAGTTCGATCATCATCTGCGCGAGTTCAAGTCCGCGCTGAAGCTCGGGCAGGAAGGCGCCCGAGCCGCGCTTCACATCCAGCACGAGCCCCGTCAGCCCCTCCGCGAGCTTCTTGCTCATGATGCTCGCCGCGATGAGCGGGATGGATTCAACGGTGCCGGTGGCATCGCGCAGCGCGTACATCTTGGGGTCAGCCCGCGCAATTTCCGCCGTCTGCCCGATCAACGCGCAGTTCAGGGTTTCCAGCAACCCCCTTGCCGCGTCCAGCGTGAGGTTCGTGTCGAAGCCCGGAATGGCCTCCAGCTTGTCGAGCGTTCCCCCGGTGTGACCGAGCCCTCGGCCGGACATCATCGGCACGGCAACGCCGAGACAGGCGATGAGCGGGGCCAGCACGATGGACACCTTGTCCCCCACCCCGCCGGTGGAATGCTTGTCGATGCGCGGGCGATCGAGGTACGCCAGGTCGAGCGAGTCGCCGCTCCGCAGCATGGCTTCCGTGAGGGCGTGCGTTTCGCCGCGGTCCAGCCCGCGAAGGAAGCACGCCATCAGAAACGCGGCCATCTGATAGTCTGGCACATGTCCCACAGCATATGCATTAGCGAGCGCCCGCCACTCGCCGGGCTCGATGCGGCCGCCGTCCCGTTTGCGTTCGATGAGTCTCAGCGCGAGCATTGACCGATCTGTGGGGTATCCATACACTGGCAATCCACCATGACCGGTCTCAGCCATGGGGTATCTGCCGCTGCTGCGCCCACCGTCGAGCATCGTGTTGGCTCGTCCACCTGCTTCATGGAGTTTCTCATGTACGGTCTGTTCACGGCCTCACGGCGCGTTGCGGGCGCCCTGGCCATCGTCACCTTCGCGCTTGCGCCCGCCCGTCTTGCTGCCCAGTCGGCGGCCGAGCACGTCGCGATGGGCGACAAGGATCATCAGGTGCTGAACGCGCCCGGTGCGCTGCATCATTACGAGGAGGCCCTCAAGGGCGATCCGAAGTCCTACGAGGCGCTGTGGAAGGCGACTCGCGAGGCGGTGGATGTGGGTGAGTACAACAGTGACGACAGGGAGCGCGAGCGTCTGTACGGTGCCGCAGAACAATACGCCCGGCGCGCCGTGGAGGCGAACCCCGCCGACGCCGAAGGCCACGCGCAATTGGCGCGCGCGCTGGGGAGGAAGGCGCTGTCGCTGGGCAAGAAGGATCAGGTCAAGTATGCGGGCGACGTTCGCACCGTTGCCCTGAGTGCCCTGCGAATCAACCCGAGGCATCCAGCGGCCCTGCACGTGATGGGCAAGTGGAACTACGAGGTTCTGCGGCTCAGTGGCATCACGCGTTTCATGGCCAAGACCTTCCTCGGCGGCAAGGTGTTCGATTCCGCCAGCTGGGACGACGCCCAGCGCTACATGGAGGAATCGGTTCAGGTCGATCCCACGCGCCTCATCCATCACCTCGACCTGGCCCGCGTGTATGCCGCGCGCGACAACAAGGCCAAGGCTCGCGAGCAGTACGAGCTGGTAATCAAGGGCCCGGTCACCGACTACAACGACCGGAAGTTCCAGGCCGAGGCGGCAGACGAGATCAAGGACGTGCGCTAGGAGCCAGCGGGGATCGGCGCTAGTCGAGCGCTGATTCCCGCGCCAGCTCCTGTTCCGCGGAACGTTGCGCGTTCCGGCGGCGAAGGGCGCGGGCCATGCTGCGTAGCTCGTCCTGAAGATCGAGCCACGCATCGTTGCCTCGGCGCGCGACCGCCGTGCGGGCTCGGCGCGCGCGACGGACGATGTCCGCGCGCGTCTGGGTGCCCGATTGGGGCGCCGCGAGCAGCGCCACACCGGCTCCAAGGGTAATCCCGAGCGCCAGCCCTGCGCCGAAAACGGCCACCTGCATCCAGTCGACTTCATGTGGCGGCCCAGCGGGCTGGCTTCTGGGCGTCGTGGCGCGCATGGCGCCATGGGAGCGTACCGGACCTGCGTAGGACATGATGATTTGCGTTTGGGGTCCCCGCTGGTTTGGAAATTGCGTGCCAGTCGGGCAGCGGATGACCGGTTTCGTCATCGGTGCACGGTTCCGCGTCACGATGACTGTCGTGCCGCGCTTCCGGATTTGGCCGTCGCTCACCTGCGGCCGCAGTCAACGTACTCACGAGCCACGCGGTGTGAGGCCAAAACATGGCTACTAACGGCAAGACCGTCCTGCTGGTCGAGGACAATGAAGACAATCGAATCGTCTATTCCACCATTCTTCGCCACTTCGGCTACGAGGTGATCGAAGCGCTGAATGGCGAGGAAGGCATCTCCAAGGCCCGCACCGAAATGCCGGACCTCATCCTGATGGACATCTCCATTCCGATCATCGACGGATGGGAGGCCACGCAGGTGCTCAAGCACGACCCCGCCACCCGGAGCATCCCGATCATCGCGCTCACCGCCCACGCCC
>JACMOE010000591.1 GCA_014378185.1 Gemmatimonadaceae bacterium
CGAAGACGTGCTCGTCGACACGACCACCTGAGCCATCCGATGCCAGTAATCACATACAGGGACGCCCTCGGCGCCGCGATCCGCGAAGAGATGCAGCGCGATGACCGCGTCTTCCTCATGGGTGAGGAAGTAGCCGTCTACAACGGCGCGTACAAGGTCTCCAAGGGATTCCTCCAGGAGTTCGGCGAGATGCGCGTCGTGGATACGCCGATCACCGAGCTCGGATTTGCCGGTGTCGGCGTCGGGGCCGCGATGGTGGGACTGCGGCCGGTGATCGAGTTCATGACCTGGAACTTCGCCCTGCTCGCGATCGACCAGGTGGTGAACGCGGCCGCCAAGATGCTCTCGATGTCCGGTGGGCAGTACAACATTCCCATCGTCTTTCGCGGACCGAACGGCGCCGCGCTGCAGCTCGGCGCGCAGCACTCGCAGGCCTGGGAGTCGTGGCTTGCCCACATTCCCGGCCTCAAGGTCATCGCTCCCGGCACGCCGTACGACGCGAAGGGACTGCTCAAGGCCGCCATCCGCGACGACAATCCGGTGTGCTTCCTCGAGGGCGAGATGCTCTACAACACGAAGGGCGAAGTGCCGGATGAGGACTACGTGATTCCGATCGGCAAGGCCGACCTCAAGCGCGAGGGTGATCACTGCTCCATCATCACCCACGGCAAGATGGTGCTCGTGGCGATGCAGGTCGCCGATCAGATGGCGAAGGAGGGGATCCGCATCGAGGTGGTCGATCTCCGCACCATTCGGCCGATGGATGTCGAGGCGATCGCCGCCTCGGTGAACAAGACCAACCGGGCCGTCGTGCTGGAAGAAGGCTGGGAGGTCTGCGGAGTAGGCGCTCAGGTTGTCGATTACATCCAGCGGGAATGTTTCGACAACCTCGTTGCCCCGGTCGTGCGCGTGCATCAGGCCGACGTGCCGATGCCCTACACGAAGAGCCTCGAGAAGGCCGCCAAACCCGACGCTGCCAAGACGATCGCCGCTGTTCGCAAAGTCATGTATCTCGACTGACCCGGGTCACTACGATGGCAACCAAGGTATTCATGGAAGCGCTCTCCCCCACCATGGAGGAGGGCAAGCTGGTCAAGTGGCTGAAGAACGAGGGTGACGCCGTCAAGACGGGCGATCCCATCGGTGAGGTGGAGACGGACAAGGCGATCATGGAACTCGTCGCCCGCGGCGACGGAATCCTCCGCAAGCGACTCATCGCCGAGGGAGATTCCGCACCCGTGGGCACGCTGGTCGGAGTGATCGCCACGGCCGACGAGAACATCGACGCGCTGATCGGTGGCGCCGCGGCCGCGGCTCCTGCCGCTGCGGCTCCGGCCGACACCGCTGCTCCTGCCCCCGCAGCGCCGGCGGCAGCGCCTGCGGCAGCGCAGGTGGTCGCGGCCGCTCCGGCCGGCGCCGATGCATCACGGGTCGTCGCGAAGGATGACGCGGCCGCGACTTCTGCGGTGGCGACGCCGACGACCACTGCCGCGTCCTCCCAGTCCCCTGTACCCAGCTCCCAGGCCCCGCAACGTTCCTCTCCCCTCGCGCGGCGCCTCGCCACCGAGAAGGGTCTGGACCTCGGCAAGGTGCAGGGCTCCGGCCCCAACGGCCGCATCATCAAGCGCGACATCGAAGCCGCGGCACAGGGCGGCACTGGTGCTACGCAGCCCACCTCACCGGACCGTCAGGCCGTGAGGCCGTCAGACCATCAGTCTGATTTTTCGGATGTTCCCCTCAGCACGATCCGCAAGATCATCGCGAAGCGGCTCGGCGAGTCCATCGGCCCGATCCCCACCTTCTACCTCACGGCGGAGCTCGACCTCACGCGCGTCATGGAGATGCGCGCCGCCATGACGGAACTCGGCGACGAGTTCAAGGTGTCGGTGAACGACGTCCTCCTCAAGGCGATCGCGATCGCGCTGTCCCAGCATCCCGAGGTCAACGCCCATTGGAATGGCGATCATATCCGCTATCACAATCGCGTGCACCTCGGCATGGCCGTCGCCACCGACGACGGCCTGATCGTGCCGGTGATCTGGGATGCCGACACGAAGGGCATGAGCCAGATCTCTCGTGAGGCGAAGGAGCTGGCGAAGCGGGCGCGCGAGCGCAAGCTGAAGCCGGAGGAGTTCACCGGCTCCACCTTCAGTGTCAGCAATCTCGGCATGTTCGGCATCGATCAGTTCACGGCAATCATCAATCCGCCCGAGGCGGCAATCCTCGCGATCGGCGCTGGCGAGGACAAGGTGGTCGTCGTGGACGGCGAGCCCGTCGTGCGCAAGCGCGTGCGCGTGACGATGAGCTGCGATCACCGCATCATCGATGGCGCGGTGGGCGCGAAGTTCCTGCAGACGCTGCGGCGCCTCGTCGAGAATCCGCTGATGCTGGTGTACTGACTCCTCATTATCCGGCAGACGTGCTCGTCTGCACTACACTGGCTTCCCCTGCAACCCGCACCGGTCCGTTCCCCAATGGCTTCCTTCGACGTGATCTTCATCGGCGGTGGTCCCGCCGGCTACGTGGGCGCAATTCGCTCCGCCCAGCTCGGCCTCTCCGTGGCCGTCATCGAGCGCGAGGGCCTCGGCGGCACCTGCGTCCTCTGGGGATGCATCCCCGCGAAGGCGCTGCTTGAAGCGGCGTCGTTTGCCGAGAAGATGAAGAAGGCACCCGAGTTCGGCGTCACGCCGGGCGAGGTGACGCTGGACTTCGGCGTCGCGATGAAGCGCTCGCGCGGCGTGAGCTCGCAGAACTCCAAGGGCGTGGAGTTCCTGTTCAAGAAGAACAAGATCACCTGGATCAAGGGCACCGCGAGGCTGACGGGGAAGAACACGGTGGCCGTGAAGACGGCCGACAACAAGGACGAGAAGCACGACGCGAAGAAAGCCGTCGTCATCTCCACAGGCTCGCGCGTCAAGGGGCTGCCGCAGATCGGGCTCGAGGTGAACAAGAAGACGATCATCACGTCCGATGAGGCGCTCGTCCTCGAGAAGGCGCCGAAGTCCATCGTCATCGTCGGCGCCGGCGCGGTCGGCTGCGAGTTCGCGGATGTCTTCAATGCCTTCGGCTCGCAGGTCACGCTCGTCGAGGTGATGCCGAACATCCTTCCGGTGGAAGACGCAGACTGCTCGAAGGAAGTCGAACGCGCCTTCAGGAAGCGCAAGATCGATGTGCTGACCGGCGCGAAGATCTCCGGCGTGAAGGCGGGCAAGGACGGCGTCGCCATGACGGTGGAGTCCGGCGGCGAGA